>JACQVA010000169.1 GCA_016210005.1 Deltaproteobacteria bacterium
CCCGCCCCACGCCTTCGCGGGGGCCGGCTCTAAAGATTGCGGGCATGACGGGATACCCCTGTCGAGCTTTGGGTTGCGGGCGTCAGCCCGCGCTAGGCGCCGTCGAAGGGCCTGCGCCACCACTCGTGTGCGAGCGCTGACCGCTGATGGATGACGGCTGAAACCTACGGAGTGTGTGCGCGAAAAGCGAGCCGGTGAGCTCAGCGCTACGCGCTGGAAGCGCGAAGCCACGTCTGCGACACCACCGACTCGAGCCCGAACCACCGGAGTCCCCTCCTGATGTCGAAAGCCACGCGACAGAGTGTGACGAGCACGAACTAGAACTCGCGTAACGTACCCGAGATTTCGCCGTCAAGGAGTTTTCTCGCGCGGCAGCAGAAAACCGCGAGCCTTAATCAAGTCTATTTTGCACCTCGGCCCTCTTGCACTATCCGCCAACTTCGAGCAGCCATCCATTTTCGTGCTTTCGGCATTTCGTGCTTTCGTGATTCATGCCCCGCTTCCGGACCCGGCCGCAGGCAATCCTGCTGCGACCCGCACTTCCGCCGAAACTTCCCCGCGTGAACATGCGGCGCTCCAGCCCAGGGGTACCGCTGCGTCACTGGCAGCAGTTCTCGCCCGCTAGGCATAAAGCATCTACGGTCGAGCGGCCCGTACTCGACCTACAAACGCATGCACCGGCGAGTGAACCTCCTCGTATCGTATATGCGGCGGATCATTCACCGAGTGTCACCCGTCAAGGGTCCACGTCGTGGACGCGGTGGTATGGCTGCGCCCCGCGCAACGATGCGGAAGGAGGGAGTGAGACGCGAAGGGAGACCTGTGGAGCGATGAGCGATGGCGTCCCCGGTCACGAAACCAGTACGCGCGGCGATTCGGCCGCGGGCGCGGCGCGCTCGGGTGCTACAGCCCGGCGGCCATGCCGCCGGCGATCGGGAGGGCCACGCCGTTGATGTAAGCCGCGCCCGGTCCACAGAGGTAGGCCACGACGTCGGCGACCTCATCGGGCGAGCAGGTGCGGCGCAGCGCAATCCGTTGCGCCGCACGCTGGCGCGCCTGCTCCACCGTGATGCCCTCCATCGCCGAGATGAATTCGTACTCGCTCTGGCCGAGGTCGGTATCGACCATGCCGGGGCAGACGGCGTTGCAGCGAATCCCGAACTGACCGAACTCGGCGGCGATGGCCTTGGTAAATCCCACCACGGCGAACTTCGAGGTGTGGTAGCCGCACATCAATTCGCCGGCGCCGAGACCGGCGAGCGAGGAGGTGTTGACGATGACCCCGCCGCCGCGCTCGATCATCTTGGGAATCACCAACTGACAGCAATGGAACATACCAGTGACATTGACCGTCAGGCTGAGATCCCACTGCGCCTGGGTCATCGCCAGGAACGGCCCGACGCCGACGGCGGTGCCGGCGTTGTTGAACAGGATGTCGATGCCGCCGAACTTCTCGCTCGCCTCTGCGACACAGGCCGCCACCTCGTCGCGGCGGGTGACATCGACGCGGCAGGCCAGGCCGCGGGCGCCGCGCGCCTCGATCTCGGCAACGACCGACTGCAAGCGCTGCCAATCGTCGCCGACCTCATAGAAGGCGAGGTCGCCCTCGTACTTGCGGCAGAGGTCGGTGACAACGACGTTGGCGCCCTGCTCGGCCAAGCGCAGCGCGGTGCTGCGGCCGATTCCGTGCGGGCGTCCCGCGCCGGTGACGATCGCAACCTTGTCTTGCAGAGGCTTCATGTCTTCCCGACCGCGCCGCGCGGCCGCCTACATGTACTCGGGCTGGCGCGCCAGCTGGCCGAAGAGCTCGTCTTTGCGTGCGATCAGATCACGCACGGTGAAGGCGGCGTTCGACTGGCTGATCTGGCTGGCCGGGTGCCAGCCTTTGACCAGCATCAGCTCGCCGCCCCAGATGATGAACCCCTGGCCGTTGATATCGCCGGCGGCCTCGCCGGCGAGGAAAGTCACCAGCTGTGCCGGCCAGGCCGGGTTGAAAGCGTCGAAACCGCTTTCGGGTTTGGCGAACAGGCTGCTGTTGGGCATGGTATCGGTCATGCGCGTGCGCGCGCGCGGCGCGATGAAGTTGGCGGTGACGCCGTACTTGCCCATCTCGCGGGCGATGCTGATGGTTAGGGCGGCAATCGCGGCCTTGGCCATGGCGTAGTTGCTGTTGCCGGCCGTGCCCATCAAGCCGGCTTCCGAGGAGGTGTTGATCACCCGGCCGTAGACCGTGCCGCCGCTCTGCTTGGCGACCTCGCGCCAGCGCACGCAGGCGTGGTGGATCATGGCGAAGTGGCCTTTGCAGTGCACCCGCAGCACCAGATCGAACTCCGCCTCCGACATGTTGAAGCTCATCCGGTCGCGCAGCACACCGGCGTTGTTGACCAGGATGTCGAGCTGGCCGAAACGCTGGTAGGCCAGCTCGATGGTGCGGTGCGCACCGTTCCAATCGGCGATGTCTTCGTAGGTCGCGAGCGCCTCGCCGCCGGCAGCTTTGATTTCATTGACCACCGAAGCCGCCGGAGTCTGATCGCTGCCCTCGCCGTGCACCGAGGTGCCGACGTCGTTGACCAAGACGCGCGCCCCTTCGGCTGCCAGCGCCAACGCTTCTTCGCGGCCGAGCCCACGCCCGGCCCCGGTTACAATCGCCACTCTTCCGTCCAAAAGACCCATTCTCAGTTCCTCCAGTTCGCTGGTGTCAGGCCGGCCCGCTGCTAGTAGTTCGGCGGGGGCGGGCGAGTCAATGGCGCCGGCCGCGCCCGGCCCGTCCAACGGTCGGAGAAACCCAGTGGTTGGCGCTGTGCCGGCACCGTGGTAGCTTCCGCGCACCGGCAGCGCGCACCGAAGACAGCATGGCCAGGCGGCGGCGCACAGCGCGGGCGGTCCTGGGGCCGTGACGGTACGGCTGCTGCTGGTTATTGAGGTGAAGCATGTCGGCACAAGCTGGGGTGGTGGCGGCGAGTGAGCCCGGGCGAATACCCGGCGGAATCGCGGAAGTTGCCATCCTCGCCTATCCGGTTGTGCTGCAGACACTCTCCGACACCCTGATGCAGGTGGTCGACTCGGCTATCGTCGGTCATCTCGGGGTCACCGAGTTGGGCGCCGTCGGCTTCGGCGGGGTATGGCTGTGGACGCTGCTGTGCGCGTTTGTCGGCAGTGCCACCGGGGTGCAGACCTTCGTCGCGCAAGCCTTCGGTGCCGGGCAAGCACGGCAATGCGGGCGCTGGGTGTGGCAGGCGCTCTACGTCTTACTGCCAGCGGCGGTGGTCTGGGCGGTCGTGATCGCGCTGGCATTTGCGCCGCTGTTGGAGCTGCTCGGACCGTCACCCGAGCTGCGGGCGCTGGCGGCGCACTATGCCCAGGCGCGCCTGTACGGTGTGCCGGCGGTGGTGGCCGGCGTGGTGTTTACCTCGTTGCTTCGTGGGCTGGGCAACACGCGCACGCCGCTGTTGGTGACCATCGCCGCCAACCTGCTCAATGCTGGGCTGGCCTACGCCTTGGTGTTTGGCCGCTTCGGATTGCCTACCTTGGGAGTGGCGGGCGCCGGGGCCGCCACTGCCGTTGCCAACTGGGTATACGCGCTGACTCTGCTGGTCGTACTCATGCGCCCGCGGCTAGCACGGGCGTACGGCACGTGGCCGGTGCGCCCGCAGCTGGAGGCCTGCCGCCGCTTCGCCCGCACCAGCCTGCCGATCGGCGGACAGTGGGTGCTGGACATGGTCTCATTCGCCCTCTTCTCCACCATCATTGTCCGCATGGGCAACGCGCCCATGGCCGCCAGTCAGGCGATGATACAGCTGCTCGCGCTGTCGTTCATGCAGGCGTACGGGCTGTCGATTGCGTCGGGTGCGCTGGTCGGCCGTTACGTCGGGGCGCAGGAACTGGAGTCGGCCGAGCGCAGCCACCGCTCGGCGATGCAGCTGGGCATGGGGTTGGCGGTGTTGGTGGCGGCGCTTTTTGTTGCCGTGCCGGACCTGTTGCTCGGCATCTTTACGCGTGATCCCGAGGTCGTCGCCCTGGGCCGGCCGTTGCTGGCGTTGGGCGCGTTGTTCCAGCTGCTCGATGCCGCCGGCATCATCGCCGGCGGTTCGCTGCGCGGCGCCGGTGATACCCGCTGGCCCTTCCTGGTGCAGACCGGGTTGGCGTGGCTGGTGCGGCTGCCGCTGGTCTACCTGATCGCGGTCGTGCTCGGCGGCGGGGTGGTGGGCGCGTGGTTCGGCGAACTGGGCTACGTGACGGTGTTGGGCTCGACGTGGCTGCTGCGCTTTCGTGCCGGCGCCTGGCGCGCGATCCGGATTTGACCGAGATAATTCAGGGCCAATCCGGCGCCGACCCCAGCGGCGGGGCAAGTCTTTGCGCCCGCTTTGCGATGGGCGCTTGGTAGTGGTAACCGGGGCAAGGGCTCATGTACGCTACGCGGCGTTGGTTTCAAAGCGAAGACTGGTGGGCTGTTTGGATCGGACTGGCAGTGTTTGCGCTGTCACTGACGGCGACGGCCGGCCTAGATTTGCTGGGGTGGGCGGTGGCGACCCGGGGCTGGCTCGAACTTTCGAAGGCGCTGGCACCGGTGTCGAAATCGTACGCGCAACTGCCGGGGTTCGTCTCTCTGCTGCTGACCTATCTCTTTCTGCTGGTGGTTATGGCTACCGGCGCCGGCGCGCTCGGGTTGAATCTGCGGCGGTTTGCAGTCGGGTTCACGGTCTTATTCTGGCTGAGTTATGGCTGCTGGCTGATCGGCAACTACGCCTACATCGCCGCGACCCCGGACCAGCGCCCCGGTTTCGGCATCGGCTGGTCACTTGGTCTCACCGGCGAAGCGGGCTTCATCGTGGCGTTGCTGGCCGGGCTGACGCTGGGGAACTTCTTTCCGCGCGCCACGGCATTGCTCAAAGAAGCGACGCGGCCGGAGTGGTACATCAAAACTGCGATCGTGTTGTTGGGCGCAACGCTGGGGGTGCAGGCGGCCGGTGCCACCGGCTTGGCCACCGCGATCATGTTCCGCGGCCTTGCCGCCATCGTCGAGGCCTACCTGATCTACTGGGCGCTGGTGTACTTCCTCGCTCGCCGCTACTTCGGCTTCAGTCGCGAGTGGGCGGCGCCGCTGGCCTCGGGCATCTCGATCTGCGGCGTCTCGGCCGCCATCGCCACCGGCGCCGCAATCCGCGCCCGGCCGGTGGTGCCGATCATGGTCTCATCACTGGTGGTGGTGTTTTCGGTGGTGGAGTTGTTGCTGTTGCCGTTGCTGGCGCAAGCGCTGCTGGCGCACGAGCCGATGGTGGCCGGGGCGTGGATGGGCCTGGCGGTCAAGACCGACGGCGCGGCGGTGGCTAGTGGCACCATCACTGAGGCGCTCATCCGGGCCAAGGCGTTGGCGGAGTCAGGCGTTCGCTACAAGGAAGGCTGGATATTGCTGACCACCACCACGGTGAAGATCTTCATCGACGTGTTCATCGGCGTCTGGGCGTTCGTACTGGCATTGGTGTGGGTCTACGGCATCGACAAGCGGCCGGGCGAGCGGGTGGCGTTGCGCGAGATCTGGCAGCGCTTTCCCAAGTTCGTGCTCGGGTACGGCGCTACCTTCGCCGTGCCCTTTGCCGCGGTGCTCGCTGCACCCGACCTCGCCGGCGGCCTGAAGGCAGCGACCGCGGAGAGCAACGTCTTCCGAGTGCTGTTCTTCGTCATGACCTTCTTCTCGATCGGGCTCGTCTCGGACTTCAAGCGGCTGTGGGAGGAAGGTATCGGCCGATTGGCGGCGGTGTATGCCGTAAGCCTGTTCGGCTTTATTCTCTGGATCGGTCTGGCGATCTCGTGGATCTTCTTTCACGGCGTCCGCCCGCCCCTCGAAGGAGCACTGTGACATGGACCAGCGCCCGCCCGGCGAAGTCGAGGTGCGCATCGGCGACGAGCTCGCCCGGATTCCGTTCGAGCCGCTATTACCGATCGAGAAGAAGCTGATCGCGTGGTGCCTGGTTCTCGGGGTCTTGCTGATGGCGGTGCTGGTGTGGGTGAGCTACCGCTTCTTTGCGGTGCCGGCGGCGGGGTGAGCTGGTACGGGCTGCGAGCGCACGAGCCGCCGGCGTCGCCGCCCAGCCTTGCGCCGCCGGCGCCGGCAGTGTATCTGCCGCACACCTGATGAAACGGGGTGCACGATGATTAAACGAATCCTGGTACCGGTAGACTTCTCCGACACCGCGCTGCAGGCGCTCGACTACGCCATCGAGTTCGGCAAGCCGTTTCGCCCCGAACTGGTGGTGTTGTTCGTCGTCGAGCCGGTGTACTACGCCACGCCGGCGGATTTGTACGGGCCGGCGGCGAATCTGAGCATGCTGCTCGATGAGCAACGCCGCATCGGTAAGGAACAGCTGCTGCGCTTGGCGGCAGAGCTGGAGAAGCGCGGCGTGAATGCGCGCACCGTGTTGCAGACGGGCACTCCCTTCCAGGTGATCGTCGACACCGCCGAGCGGCTCAAGGCCGACCTGATCGTCATGGCCACCCATGGCCGCACCGGCTTGTCGCACGTGCTGCTGGGCAGTGTGGCCGAGCGGGTCGTGCGCAGCGCCGCCTGCCCCGTGGTCACCGTCCGCGGCTACAAGCCGGCGAAGCGCAAGCCGCGAACGAAGCGCCCGTCGCGTTAGAGTGCCAATACCCGCCCGTGCTGAGGATCTCCGTCAGGAGTATCGAGGCATGAGCAGACCAAAGAGCACACGCCCGTAACCTCAGCCATAAATTCGATCTCGGCCCCGGCGAAGGCAGTCTGTGCCCACGCTCGTCGGCGGGCTTCAACTCCACGGTGCGCAGCGAGGCCGACGCCTGAACGGTTCTACCCGCGGGCCAGGGTGGCGACGCGGTGCTCGACGAAATCGAGCACCGGGGCTTCGAGGCAGGTGGCGTTGAGGGCGTTGATCTCTTGTACGCCGGTGGGGCTGGTGACGTTGACCTCGGTGAGGTGGCCGCCGATGATGTCGAGGCCGACGAAGTACAATCCGTCGGCGCGCAGGCGCGGCGCCAGCTGAGCACAAATCTCGCGGTCGCGTGCCGTCACTTCGGTTCGCACGCAGGTACCGCCGACGTGAATGTTGCCGCGGTGCTCGTCCTCGCGCGGCACGCGCAGCACGCCGCCGAGCGGTTCGCCGTTGAGCACGATGAGCCGCTTATCGCCCTGGCGTACCGCCGGCAGGTAGCGCTGCGCCATGATGAGCTGGGCGCCGTTGGCGGTCGCCATCTCCAGCAGTGCGTTGAGATTGCGGTCGCTGCGGTGCAGATGAAACACGCCCGCGCCACCGCAGCCGCCGAGCGGCTTGATGATCATCTCGCCGCCTTGTTCTTCCATGAACGCCTTCAAGCGCACCGGGTCGTTGCTGACCAGGGTGGCGGGAATGACCTCGGGGAAGTTGAGCGCGTAAAGCTTCTCGTTGGCCTCGCGCAAGCCGCGGGGATGGTTGAGCACCAGACTGCGGCGCCCGTCAACCAGGCTGAGCAAGTGGGTGGTGAAGAAGTAAGCCAGATCAAAGGGCGGGTCCTTGCGCATGAAAACGGCCTCGAACCAATCGAGGCGGGCGATGCGCTCTTCAAATAACTGGTAGTGGCGCTGCGTCTCGCGCTCGCTCGCCGGCACGCGGCACACCTCGGCCCGGCGCAGGCGGGCGTGTGGTGTAGCGTGGTCGAGGAACAAGTCGCCCGGCTGGCAGTGGTAGACCTCGTGCCCGCGCCGTAGCGACTCCAACATGAAGACGAACGTGGTGTCCTTATCGGGCAGGACCCGATCCAGCGGGTCCATGACGAAGGCGAAGCGCATGGCGAGCTGATGCTACGAAGCGGGAGCGCGTGACGCAAGCCGGGCGCCTAGGCCCTAATCCGGCGCTAAGGTTTCCAAGAATTGTGCAAGCCCTTGTGGCCAGCTGCCGAAAGCGCTGCATCTACGCGACCCTGCGGGTTCTCCGGCGGCCGTGCCTGGCATGGCCCGGCGATGCTTAGCGCCGGATTAGGGCTAGGCCCGGCCGCCGAGGTCGCCCCAACGGGCTTGTGCCAGCGCCGCCGCGGTGATGGCGGCGGTCTCGGCGCGCAGCATGCGCGGGCCGAGTGAGACGCTACTAAAGCCGGCGGCCTGCAAGCGCGTTACCTCATCGGTTGTGAACCCACCCTCGGGACCGACGGCAATTAGCACCGAGGCCGGACAGCCGCCGCCGGGGAACCCCGCCGCCGCACTCGCCTGCTCCCAGCAGACGAGCCGCAGGTCAGCCGGGCGCCGCGCCAGCGCTTCCAGTGACTCGGGTCCGTAAATCCGCGGTACCGCGCTGCGCCCGCATTGCTTGGCGGCACTGAGCGCAATCCGCTGCCAGCGCTCGCGCCGGCTGCTACCGCTGCCGCCGAGGGTCCGTTCGCAGCGGAACACCACCACCTCGGCGACCCCCAACTCGGTGGCCTTCTCGATCACCAGGTCAAGCTTGTCAGCTTTCAACAGGGCGACTGCCAGCGTCAGCGCGAGCCCAGACTCGCGCGGCGCCGGCACCCGTTCAGTCACTGTCAGCTCGATCAGTTCAGCGGTGGCCGTGTTCACGAGCGCGTCGTATTCGCGGCCGCAATCGTCGAATAGCTCGACCCGCGCCCCGGGCCGCAAGCGGCATACACGCGCGTGGTGGCGCTCTTCTCCTGTCAAGACGGCACGCTCGCCGGCGATGGCGTCGTGCGCTACGAAAAACCGCGGCAGGCGTTTGCGGCTCACAGTAGGTGCGGCCGCAAATGTAGAGTCACCCACTCGCCCATGGCGATGCGAGCGTGCTCAGCGAGGCCGTGAGCGGCAAACGCGCCGGCGACGTCTGCGACCTCGGGTAGCAGGATGCCGGACACTATCAGCTGCCCGCCGGGCGCCAGTGCAGCCGCCAGCGCTGGCGCTAGCTCGATGAGCAGCGAGCTGAGCAAGTTGGCCACGACGAGGTCAAAGCGGCCAGAGGTCTCTCCCAGCGCACCGACCACCTTTACTTTGTCGCTCACGCCGTTGCGCGCGCAGTTTTCGCGTGCACAGCGGCAGGCCTCGCTATCGCTATCGACGGCGCACACCTCGGCTACCCCGAGCTTGGCGAGCGCGATGGCGAGGATGCCCGAGCCCGTGCCCAGGTCGAGCGCCCGGTGAGGTGGCTGCGCCGCCACGGCGCGCTCCAGCAGCAGCAGCGACGCCTGCGTGGTGGCGTGGTGGCCAGTGCCGAAAGCCAGCCCCGGATCAATGACGATGGCGATGCGCCCGGTGGGGAGGTCGTTGATCCACGGCGGCACGAGGTACAGCCGCTCGCCGATGGCCAGCGGCGGGAAGTGGTCCCTCCAGTTATGGGCCCAGTCCTGCGCTGGCAGATTGTTGGTGGTAATGCGCGCGACAGCGCTGATATCAGCGCAAAATGCCCGCAACGCCGCCAGCTGCTGGCGGGCATCGGCGGCAAGGTAAGCGGTGAAGGTCACCGTCGGCTGCCCGTCGTCGGTGACTAACCCCGGTGATCCCAGGTCGAGCAGGAAGCTGGCCAGCGCTTCACCGAAAACACTGGGAACTGCAACCGTGACTTCCGTCCACGCACCGGGCATTGCCTGCGGCCTCATGTCGCTCGTGGCTTGGCGAACAGGTATGCGATACCAATGCTCAGCAGGTACAGCACCAACAGCGGCCCGGCCATCAACATCTGCGAGGCGATATCGGGTCCCGGTGTCAACATGGCCGCCATGACAACGATGAGCAGCACGGCGTAACGGAGGTAGTGCAGCATCAACGCCGCGGTCACGATGCCGAGGCGGGCGAGGAAGAACGTGATCACCGGCAACTCGAAGGTCACCCCGAACGCCAGCAGCATGCGGGCGGTGAATGTCAGATACTCGCTGATGCGGATCTGCGGGTCGACGCGAATGGTGCCGTACTCCTCGACGAAGAACCGGTAGCCGACGGGCAGCACCAGGTAGTAACAGAAGGCGGCACCGGCGAGGAAGAAGATGGTGCCGAAGAACACGAACGGCTGAGCGTAGTGCTTCTCGTTGTCGTACAGCCCGGGCGCGATGAATTGCCACAGCTGGTAGAGAATCACCGGACTGGCGGCGAACACACCGGCGAGGAAGCACACCTTCAACTTGGTGAAGAACGCCTCCGCGACACCCGTACCGATCAGCTGCACCGCCCCCGCGCCCGGATTGCCTTGGCTGAGGCTGGCATTGAGGCTCAGCAATGGTTCGGTAAGAAACCCGAAAAGGATCTCGGCGAAGTAGTAAGCCACCATGAATGCTAGGCCGACGGCGAGCAGCGCCCGGATTAGCCGCCAGCGCAGCTCCTCGAGGTGCGCGGTCAGCGGCATCTTCACATCGACCGACATATCTTTATTTGGGGGTGCAGGCGCCCAGGCGGTGCGGCCAGCCGCAGCGCGCTCAGGTGGTCTCGGTTGTCGGCGGCGCTTCGCTGGCAACCGTCTGCGAAACCGGAGTGTCGCTACCGGCCGGTACTGTGTTGGGCGCCGCCGCCGCGGCCGCCGGTGGCTCGGCTTTCGCGACGGGGGACTTGGCGGGCGCCATGGCGGCCCGGGTTTCCTCTTCGAGCATGATCTGGGCGTTGCGCAACTCGTCGGTGATGCCGCTGGTGGCTTTGCGTAACTCGCCCAGGGCCTTTCCTAGTGCCTGGGCCACTTCCGGCAACCGTTTCGGCCCCAGAACAACCAGGGCGACAACCATAATCACGAGTAGTTCTGGCAAGCCGATGCCAAACATGGCGCTTCCGCTAACGACTGTACGCTAGGAGAATCGCGGCGGGGAGTCAATTGAGGCAACCCTTCGCCCTGACACCGCGCCGGCGCTCTGCTACAAGGGCGCCATGGGCGAAACGGGTGTCGTCATTGATCCGCGCTACTTGGATCACGACACCGGGCGCGGTCATCCCGAGCGGCGCGAGCGGGTGGCGGTGTTGTTGGAGCTGGTACAAGAGCAGGCGGCACGGGTGCAGCCGATCGCCGCAAGGGCGGCGACGGGGGAGGAGTTGGCGTTGGTGCATGACGGCGCCTACGTCGAGGAGGTGGCGCTGACGCAGCACTTGCCGCGTTACGCTTTTGATGCCGACACGCCGGCGTCGCCGCAGTCGTACGCGACGGCGTGCTTGGCGGCGGGTGGTTTCCTCGCCTTACTCGAGGCGATCATGGCGGGGCAGGTGGACAACGGTTTTGCTTTGGTCCGGCCGCCGGGTCATCACGCCGAGCGTACGCGCGCGATGGGCTTCTGCCTGTTCAACAACGTGGCGGTGGGGGCCGAATACCTGCGGCGAGTGCATGGCCTGTCGCGCCTGCTGATCGTGGACTGGGACCTGCATCACGGCAACGGCACGCAGCACATGTTCGAGCGCGACCCGGGAGTGCTCTACATTTCGACGCACCAGTATCCGTACTACCCCGGCAGCGGCGCGATGGAAGAAGTCGGGCGGGGCGAGGGCGAGGGTTTCACCGTCAACCTGCCGTTCCCGGCCGGTTTCGGCGACGCCGAGTTTGCCGAGGCGTTCACCGCCGTGGTCGAGCCGATCGCGGAGCAGTTCGCGCCCGAGTTCGTACTGATCTCTGCCGGCTTCGATGCGCACGTGCGCGACCCGCTCGGCGGCCTAGAGGCCACCGAAGCCGGCTTCGAGCGCATGGCGCGCTCGCTGCTGGCGATAGCGCAGCGGCACGCCGGCGGCCGCTGCGCCGCGATCCTCGAGGGGGGCTACGATCTCACCGCGATTCGCCACTGCGCCGCCGCGGTATTGGCGGAACTTCGCGGCCCGGGTGGCGAGGTCCGGCCCGCACCCGCCAGCCGTGCGAGTGCGTTGTTGGAGCAGGTGCGGGCGGTCCAGCGGCGATACTGGAAGCTCTGAGGCGGTGGCGGGTAGGCCGAGCCCCTTAGCGCGAGCCGATGCGGCTTTCGCCGCGGCCGTGATTCTCCTATAAGTGACCGAACTGAAGGGCCGCTGCGCAGAAGCCAACGGGTGTCACGAGCGCACGCCGCGAGGGAGTACCATGAAGTACAAGTGCTGGTTTCAGTGCATCAACCCCGAGTGCGGGAAGACTTACGACATCTTCGAGATCATCTACCGCTGCCACGCCTGCGGCGAGCTGCTCGAAGTGGTGCACGACATCGACCGGCTGCGCCGGGTGAGTGCCGAGGGTTGGAAGAAGTTGTTCGACAAGCGGGTGCGCTCGACGCAATGGCCTTACGGCTCCGGCGTGTGGAATCGCAAGGAGATGGTACTGCCGTCGCTCTCCGACGAGCACATCGTCAGCATGTACGAAGGCAACACCAACCTTTTTTGGGCCGAGCGCTTCGGCCGGCAGATCGGCCTCGAAGATCTTTGGGTCAAGCAGTGCGGCAACTCCCACACCGGCTCATTCAAGGACCTCGGCATGACCGTGCTGGTCAGCGTCGTGAGCGAGCTGCGCCACAAGGGGCAGAGTGTTCCGGCGGTAGCCTGCGCCAGCACCGGCGACACCTCGGCCGCGCTGGCCGCGTACTGCGCCGCGGCGGGGATTCCGGCGGTGGTGCTGCTGCCGCGTAACAAGGTATCGCTGGCGCAGCTGGTGCAACCGATCGCCAACGGTGCGTTGGTGCTCTCACTCGACACCGACTTCGACGGCTGCATGGCGATGGTGCAGAAGATCACGGAAAGGGAGAACATCTATCTCGCCAACTCGATGAACTCGCTGCGCATCGAGGGGCAAAAGACCGTCGGCATGGAGATCGTGCAGCAGTTCGAGTACGAGGTGCCGGATACCATCATCATCCCCGGCGGCAATCTCGGCAACGTCAGCGCGCTCGGCAAGGGCTTGATAATGATGGAGCAGCTCGGCATGATCGCCAAGCGGCCGCGCATCGTCGTGGCCCAGGCCGCCCGCGCCAACCCGCTCTATCTCAGCTACCTCAACGACTTCCGTGAGTTTCAACCGGTCCAAGCCCAGAAGACGCTGGCCAGCGCGATCCAAATCGGCAACCCGGTGAGCTTCAAGAAGGCGGTGCGCACGCTGCAGGAATTCAACGGTATCGTCGAGCAAGCCACCGAAGAGGAGTTGGCGGACGCCGCAGCGCTGGCCGACCGCACCGGGATGCTCAACTGCCCGCACACCGGCGTAGCGCTGGCCGCGCTGCTGCGCCTGCTGCAGCGCAAGGTGATCAAGCCGCACGAACGTGTGGTGGTGATTTCGACTGCCCACGGGTTGAAGTTCACCGAATTCAAGGCCGGCTATCACCAGCGCAGCTTGCCGGACGTGCGCAGCCGCTATGCCAACCAGCCGGTCGAGCTACCCAATGACCTCGAGGCGGTGCGCCGCGCGCTGTTCGAGCGCATCGAGCAAATGCAGCTCTCTGAGCGCACCCAACCCGAGATCGGCTAGCAGCCGCAGGCAAGGCGGATGCCGAGCGACTGCTTCGGATTGGCGCAATGGTCAACCATACCACGCACCCGCAGCCGCAGGGTTACCGGCTGTTGCAGCGCACCGATCCGGAGCCGCTACTCCGCACCGAGATCGCGGCGAAGCATGGTGCGGCCGACGCCGCTGATCACGCCATTGTCTGCGCCGCCTGCCGCCACCCGATCACTTCGGAACGGGCGCGCATTTGCGTCAACCGAGCTCACCTGCACCGCTGCGTAAACCCGGCGGGCTACGTCTTCGAGATCGGCTGCTTCGGCAGCGCAGCGGGGTGCAAGACGTGGGGTGCACCGAGCCCGGAGCACACGTGGTTTCCCGGCTTTGCGTGGGACTACGCCCTGTGCGGTGACTGCCGCGGTCATCTCGGCTGGCGCTTCAGCGGCGCGGCGGGCGCGGCCTTTTTCGGCCTGGTGCTGAACCGGCTTGTGAGCGAAGAAGCCTCGCGGCGATGAAGCGTGTCCTTCCGGTGAGCATGCATGCGCGCTGACGTCGCGTTCGACTAACCTCCCCGGCCATCTCGACGAGAGGAGAATTGTCGAATGGCAAGGGAGAACAGCGCAACGCAGGGACTGGCACGACTGAGTGAGCTGCGGCGG
>JACQVA010000170.1 GCA_016210005.1 Deltaproteobacteria bacterium
AGAACATCGCGCAGACCGCGCCGGCTGCCAGGAAAGGGCCGAAAGGAATCGGCACGCGCGCATCGGCCCGGCGCAGCAGGATCAGACTCAGCCCGACCAGCGAGCCGCTGAGCGACGCCAACAGCAGGGTCACCGGGATCGCCCGCCAGCCGAGGAAGGCGCCGATCATGGCCAGCAGCTTGATGTCCCCGCCGCCCATGCCTTCGCGGCCCGTGAACCACTGGTAGCCCGCGGCCACGGCGAACAAGACACCGCCGCCAAGCACGGCGCCAATGATCGCGCTGATGAACCCCGGGGTTGACAACACCAGCGCAGCGAGGAGCCCGAGCGCTATCCCCGGCAGGCTGATCACGTCGGGAATTATCTGGTGATCGAGATCGACGAACGTCACCACGATCAACGCGGCCATGAACGTGAAGGCGGCCGCTGCTTCAATCGTTGGGCCCCGGTGCCATACCGCCGCCGCCGCGGCCACGCCCGCCAGCGCCTCGATGAAGGGATAGCGCAACGAGATCGGCGCGGCACAACTCCGGCAGCGCCCGCGCAAGACTAGATAACTCAGGATCGGGATATTGTCGTAAGGCCGGATCGGGGTTTGACAGCCGGGACAGCGCGACGCCGGCCGCACCACCGACTCACCGGCGGGGATGCGGCAGATGCACACGTTCAGAAAGCTGCCGATAACGGCCCCGAAGACGAAAGCGATGGCGAGGAGCATCAGGCCCTTTCCGCAGCCGGCCCGCTCACCGGCGCTCGGGCATCTGCTGGATGCTCGCGATCATTTCAGCCCTTCGCGGTGAGTGGTGCGGCCCTTCACGATGGCCGGTGCTAGCTCAACCGGCCGGTGCACTGCAAGCCGGGCGGGCGCCGTCGGATCAGCGGCGGCGCTGGGCGCGCGGCGGCAGTCGTAGTAGAGGGAGCATGATGACGCCGGCTCAGAGCACGCCGCCCCAGCCCGCCGCACGCGGCTTGCGCGTGTTGTTCTTCGGCACCGCCACCACCGCGGCGGGCTACCCGCGCCCGCGCGTGCTGCTGCGCGGGCTGCGCGACAACGGCGTCGAGGTAATCGAATGTCGCGCGCCGTTGTGGGCCAGCTCGGGCGAGCGCGTGCATGCCGCGCAGTCGTTGTTCTCGCTGCGCAGCTTGGCACACGTGCTACGCGCCGAAGCCAGCTTGTTGCGCCGCTTCTTCGAGGTCGGCCGCTACGATGCGGTGCTGGTCGGACCCGAGGGTTATCTCGACATCATCCTGGTACGCCTGCTCAGCCTGATGCGCCGCCGCCCGGTGGTTTTCGATCCGTTCATCTCGCTCTACGATACGATGGTCGAGGATCGCCAGCTGGTGGCACCGCGATCGTTCAAAGCCGGCGGCTTGCGCTTTCTCGATCGCCTGGCTTGCCGGCTGGCCGACGCCGTCATCCTCGACACCGAGGCGATGGTTCGCCACTACGCCGAGGACTTCCAGTTGCCACGCCACAAATTGTTCCGAGTGTTGGTGGGCGAAGAAGACGACTTGTTCTCGCCGCCGGCGGGCGAGCCGCCGCCCGAGCCGCCGGCGCCGCCGTTGCGGGTGTTGTGGTTCGGCACCCACATTCCCCTGCACGGCGTGCCGGTGATCATCGCTGCCGCCGCTGCCCTGCAACGTGATGGCGTGCAATTCACGCTGATCGGCAACGGCCAGGGGTTCCCCACCGCGGCGGCGGCGGCGGCCGGGCTGGAGAACGTCACCTTCATCCCCGGCTTTGTGCCGCCGGCGCAACTGCGCGAGCAGCTCGAGGGCTCGCACGTGGCGCTCGGGATCTTCGGTACGACGAAGAAAGCCAGCCGCGTGATTCCGTGCAAGGTGTTCGACATCCTCTCGGCGGGGCGAGCGTTGGTGACAGCGGACACCCCCGCCATTCGCGAGCTGGTCTTGCCCGATCAGCACGCCGTCTTGGTGCCTGCGGGAGATGCCGCCGCGCTGGCGCGGGCGCTGTTGGCATTGCGCGACGACCCCGCCCGGCGCACGGCGCTGGCACGAGCGGGCATCACGCTCTATCGCCAGCGGGCTACACCCAAAGTGCTGGGTGCGGAGCTGCTGCGCATTCTGCAACGCTTGATCAAAGCTCGACCGCAATCCGAGGGGGATTTTGGGACGTCCACAAATCCTCCCTGACCCGCCTTGGCCAAAGCAGGCAACCCACGCGCGAGAGCGCACTGGTATTGATCGGATGGGGTTTTAACTCATACCGGTTGTCGGCCCGCTGCTGGTGCGGTCACCTGGGCATACACCGCCTCCACCTGCGCCAGCGCTGCGTCGATGGCCAGGCGCCCGGCGTTCTGCTCGTACCACGCCCGGGTGCGCTGGCGCAGGGCCGGGCCGGCGGCGTGCACCGCGGCGATGGCCTCGGCCAGCACGCCGGGCTCGGCGCTGTCCACCACCAGGCCATTCTCGCCCGGCACAATCAGCTCGATGGCAGCATTGTCGGGTGCGCGCACCACGATCGACGGCACCCCACGCGCCGCGGCTTCAACCACCACCAGCCCGTAGCCTTCGCGTTGCGAGGGCAACAGCAGGCAGGTAGCGCGTTGCAGCGTGGTGTCGATCTCCTCCCAAGCGACGAAGCCGGGACAGCAAATGCGGTCGGCCAAGCCCAGCCTTTCAATCTCCGCCAGAACCCGCCGGTGATCCGGGCCGTCACCGAAGATCGTCGCCCGCAACTGCGGGATGCGATCTCGCGCCAGCGCAACCGCCGCCGGAATCACCCGCGCGCGCTTCTCGCGGATGTGCCGGCCGACGTACACCACCAGCGGATCGTCAACCGGCAGCCCGCCGTTAGTGGTCACCGACGGCCCGGCGTAGATGCCCGAAAGCACGACCGGTTGGCCGCGATACCCTTCCTTGAGCAGTCGCCTGGCCTGCAGCTGCGACAGCACAAACGCACGCTCTGTGAGACGAATGCACAGCTGCTGTACAACGGCGCCGATCCCGCCGCGCAGGCGGCCCAAGTATTCACGCCAGTACTGCGGGCTCCAGATCTCGATCCAATCCGTCACCACCGCCGGACCGCCCCAGGCGCAGGCCGCGCGCGCCGCCACCAGGGAGAAGTAAGGGAAGCCGCAGGTGTGGACGACGTCGTAGTCCCGCCGCCGCCGCCGCAGGTGCCAGAACACCCCCCAGCCGAAGCGCAGCGGGCTCAAGATCGCGCGCCGGCCGCCGGCAGTGTAGAGTCGGCGCCCGCCGGAGACGACCACCACCTGCGCCCCCCCTGGCCCGGCCGGCCGGTCCGCACGCCCCCACTGCCGGCGGGTGACGTAGGTCACCTCGTGGCGCGCGCTCAGGCGCTCGGCCAGGCTGGCATACCAGCGTTCCGCGCCCCCGATGGTGTACGGGTACAGGCAATCGTAAACGATGGCGATGCGCATGCGCCGGCTCTCAGGTGACGGGCGGGCGGCGCGGCACCGCCAGCATGCTGAGAAAGAAGGAGGAGAAAATCGTCTGCGCGCCGACGATCATCAACGTCGAGGCTCGTAGCGCCGGCCGCACCGCGTCGAGGCCGCCCATACCGCTAGCGAGCCAGCGCACCAGGATGGCAGCGTCGATGCTGAAGCCGAGCCCGAACAACAGGCCGCCGACCGCCAGGCCGCGTTCGAGATTGAAGTAGCGCATTAGCCAGGCCAGCGTTCGGTCGGGGGCATAGAGGCGCGCAGAGTGCGAGTAGGCTTTGGCGAAGATGCCGGTCGTCACAATTTGATAGCCCAGCACGCTCAAGAGGCTGCCCAGCACCATGTAGTGAACATCGAAATGGAGGCCGGCGAAATCCCGCGGCCCGTTGCCGAGCAAGATCAACGGCAGCAGGCCGATGACCATGCAAAGGATGCCGGGGGCCAGGAAGAGGTAGCTGGGCGAGAACAGCAGGATGAAGCGCAGATGGCGCCAGCCGTCGCGAAAGGAGCGCAAGTGCGAAGGCCGGCAGCGGCCATCGCGATGCAGCGTGATCGGAATCTCCCGAATCCTCAGCCCGGCCAGCGCCGCCTTAACCACCATCTCGGAGGCGAACTCCATACCGGTGGTCTGCAACTGCATGCGCCGGTAGGCCTGCTTGGTGAACGCGCGCATGCCGCAATGGGTATCGGACAACTCGACGCGAAACAGCCACTGCACGATGGCCGAAAACAACGGGTTGCCGAACCAGCGATGCAACACGGGCATGGCCCCCGGCTCGATCGCGCCACGCCGGCGCGAGCCCATCACCAGATCCGCTCCCGCCCGTACGGCGGCGACGAACCGTTCGAGGTCCGTCAGGTCGTAGGAATCGTCGGCATCGGCCATGATGATGACCGGCGCCCGCGCCGCCGCAATTCCGCACATCAACGCGCTGCCGTAACCGCGGCTAGGTTCACGCACAACCCGCGCACCGCTGGTGGCGGCGGCCGCCGCCGAGCCGTCGGTGGAGCCGTTGTCGACCACGATCACCTCGGCGCGAAGGCCAAGGCGTTGTAGCGTCTGGCTGGCCTTGTGTACGCACGCACCCACCGTGCTCGCCTCGTTCAAACACGGCAACACCACCGACACCTCGAGCCCGTCGCCTGCCAGCTCGCCAGCGGCAACTGCGCTCTCGGCTACTGCAAGGTTCGCATCCGCCTCCGACATCAGTCTCGCGCATTTAGCGCATGTCGTGCCCGGCAGGAAAGGGCCGAGGCGCGCCCCGCTTGTCGGCCGCCCGCTGTTGGTGATAGCGCTCCGCTCGCCTATGCGTTGCCCGAATCGGCCGCTACGAATCGGCATCGTTACCGACGGGCTGGAGGAGCGTGTCACGGCCGGCGCCGTGCACATCGCCAACGGCGGCGTGGGCGTGTACATCTACAACCTGGTCAAGGAACTGCGGGCGATCGACCAAGCCACCGAGTACGTGCTGATCCGCCACGGCACCGGTCGCCTCGACATCTATGACCGTGGCCGCCAATGCGCAGTACCGGTGCGCTCGACGCTGGCGGCGAAGGTGTTGCGCGCACTCGAGTATGCGTATCGCCGCCTGGCCGACGAGTTACAGCTGGACCTGCTGCACTTCCCCAATCAGTTCGGCGGCACCTTCCTGCCCCGGCGCATCAAGCGGGTGGTCACGCTGCACGACCTCACGCCGTTGCTGCTGCCGCACTGCCACCCTTGGGAGCGAAGAATGGCGTACCGGCTGTTCATGCGCCGCGCCCTGCGCCGCGCCGACCATGTGCTGGTCGACTCCGCCAGCACCGGCGCTGACCTCATGCGCCTCGGCATCGTCGCCGCAAGCAACATCACCACGGTTCCGCTCGGCGTGGCGGAGCACTTCCGGTTCGCAACCCCGAGCGCGGATCTCAGGCAGCGCTACGATCTGCCCGACCGATTCATATTGAGCGTCGGGGTGTTGGAGCCGCGCAAGAATCACGCGTTGCTGTTCGAGGCCCTGCGCCGCCTGCACGCGGCGGGCGAGCAGACCGGGCTGGTGTTGGTAGGGCGCGACGGCTGGCGCTGGCAAGACCCGCTGGCTAACCCGGCGGTGGCGCCGTTACGTCCGTGGGTGCGGATCTTCCGCGACGTGCCCGACACCGATTTGGTCGAGTTCTACCGCCACGCCGAGGTCTTCGCCTTCCCATCGCTCTACGAGGGGTTTGGCCTGCCGGTGGTTGAGGCCATGGCCTGCGGCACGCCGGTGGTGGCGGCACGGGCGGCATCGCTGCCGGAGGTCGTTGGCGAGGCCGGGCTGCTCGCCGCTCCGACCGATGCCGGCGAGCTAGCGGCACGGCTGCTGGAGGTCCTGCGCAATCGCACCGTCCGCGAGCGCTTGGTGGCCGCCGGCCGGCAGCGGGCGCAGCAGCTGTCGTGGCGGCGCACTGCCGAACACACACGCGCGATCTACGAGCAGGTCTGCCGCACCTAGCCCGCGGGATGCCGCATGCTGTTCAACTCGCAGGCGTTTGTCTGGGCGTTCTTGCCGGTGGTGCTGCTCGGCTACGGGCTGGCCGTTCGCCGCGGCCGAGCCGTCGCGATCACTTGGCTGACGGCAACCTCGCTGTTCTTTTACGGCTGGTGGAATTGGCGCTACGTCTTCTTGCTATTGGGCTCGCTCGCCTTCAACTACGTTTGGGGGCTGCTGCTGCGCCGGCACGCTAACCGGGCGCTTTTGACCTGCGGCATCGCGCTCAACCTGACGGTGCTGGGCTACTTCAAGTACGCCAACTTCCTGGTTGACACGGCCAACATCGTGGCCGGAGCAAGTTGGCGGATCGAGCCGGTGGCATTGCCGCTGGCGGTGTCATTCTTCACCTTCGAGCAGATCACTTATCTCGTCGATGCCTACCGCGGCGCCCCGTACGGGCAGAACTTCCTCAGCTACTGCCTATTCACCACCTTCTTCCCGCGGCTGATCGCGGGCCCGATCGTGCGCCCGGCGGAAATCCTGCCGCAGCTCAACCGAGTAAGCACCTTCGTCCTAACCCCGGCCAACGTCGCCACCGGCCTGTTCGTATTCGCCATCGGCCTGTTTAAGAAGGTGATCCTGGCCGATACGCTCGCCCCGTGGGCGGCGCCGGTGTTCGACCGGGCACCGGCGGTGTTTTTCGCCGACGCCTGGGGTGCGACGCTGGCGTTCGCGCTGCAACTCTACTTCGATTTTTCGGGCTACTCGGACATGGCGATCGGGTTGGCGCAGTTGTTCAACATTCGGCTCCCGGAGAACTTCTCCTCGCCCTACCAAGCGCGCAGCATGATCGACTTCTGGCGGCGCTGGCACATTACGCTCTCGAGCTTCTTGCGCGACTACCTTTACATTCCCCTCGGCGGCAGCCGCCGTGGGGAGGTGCGGCATTACCTGAATCTCCTCATCACCATGCTGCTGGGCGGCTTGTGGCACGGGGCGAGCTGGAAGTTCGTTCTCTGGGGCGGACTGCTCGGTCTTTGTCTGGCGATCAACCACCTCTGGCGCCGGAGCCGGATCGAGCTGCCAACTGCCTTGAGTTGGGCGCTCACCTTCGCGGCCATACTGGTGGCGTGGGTGATCTTCCGCGCCCCATCGCTGGCGCGGGCGCAGCTTGTGCTGCTCGCGATGGTGGGCGTGAGCGATGCCAGCCTCGAGCTCACACCACGTTTCTTCGATGCCGACGAATGGCAGTGGCTGCTGGCCGGTTTGGCGCTGGTGCTGTGGTCTCCCAACCGCCGCGCGGTGCAAGCTATGATCGAACGGCAGTGGCGCAGTGATCACGTCTACGCCGCCGCTTTCGCAGTCATGGCGGGTTTGTGCTTGCTGCGCTTGGGTGACCCGTCCCCCTTCCTGTACTTCCAGTTTTGAAGGCGTTGCCCATGGCCGCCGATCGCCGCCTTCGTCTGATGTTTTGCTACCTCGCAGGTTTTGCCCTGGCGGTGGCGGCCGTCAATCGGCTGGCCAATCCGTTCGGGGCATGGAACAGATTGCTGGAAACGGCGGTGAGCAGCCGCGACGGGTATAACCGCCTGGCGGTCCCGTACCGGGTGCGCGTCGAGCAACCGGCAACGGTGCTGGTGGGCAGCTCGCGCGTGGTCTACGGCATGCCGGCCGGCGACGGCGTTCGCGACGAGGATTTCCTCAACGCCGGTTTGCTCGGGGCCTCGCTCGAAGAACTCACCACCATCGTCGAGCTGGCAACGGCAAACCCACGGCTGCGGCGGCTGGTGTGGGTGATTGAGTTCTACGCCTTCAGCGAGCAGTTCGCCGGCTTCCGCGATCAGCAGACGCGGGCGCGGCTCGCCGGGGAGTGGCCGCGCTTGGTCACCGAGACCTTGTTCAGTCTGGACGCTCTCGATGCCAGCCGCCGGGAACTGCTGAAGGCGTCCAATCCGTTCGGCGGCGGGCGCGCCCGCGCGCTGCCGTTACCGTGGCCGGAGGCGGAGATCGCGGCGGCGGCGGACCATCCCGACATCAGCAGGTTGGCCGATAAGAGCCCAGGGCGAATCCGTTACGAGCTGGAGAACTGGGTGGACATCTACCGCCGCTACCGCGCGGCACCACGGCACCTGGAGCTGTTTCGCGCCGCGGTGGGGCGGCTACGCGCTCGCGGCCTCGACTTGGTGCTGCTGGTGCCGCCGCTGAGCGAGTACGAGTTGGAAACGATCCGCCAGAGCGGCCAATGGCCGACCTTCCTCGCTTGGAAGCGCGACCTGGCGGCGGTGACACCTTACACGGACTTCTCCGGTTACACCGAGCTGGCGCGTGCGGACAGGTACTTCATCGACGTCTGCCACTTCGTTCCCGCCCTCGGACACGCGCTCTTACGTTACGCCCTGGGCGGCCCCGACAACTGCCGCAGCTGTGGCGAGGTGGCGCGCTTGCTTGCGGCCACGGCTGCGCCGGTAGATGAGGCGGCGATCGAGTCGCACCTGTCGCACCAGGACAGTGACCGTATCGCTCAAACAGTGATGGAGAGCCGGTTTGCGCGACTCGTCAGTGAGATCGCGGGCCGCAGCTCGACGACGGTGGCGATGGAGAGGCCGTGACTCACGCCGTGCTTTCCGCCCGTTTGGCGGCGCTCGAACTCGCACTCGAACGTTGGTGCGAGCACCCGCGCCGGTTGCTAGCCCTCTTGGCGGCACTATTGCTGGCGCAAGTCGGCCCGTGGTGGTACGCCAGCCCGGACTCGCTCACCTACCTGTCGGTGGCGCGCAGCCTCGCCGGCGGGCATGGGTTGCTGCGACTGGGCAGCGAGCAGCTGGGCTACCCGCCCGGCTATCCGCTCCTGGCAAGCCCCGCTTTCTTGATTTCGGGCCGGCCGTTTCTGCGGCTCTCGCTCTTGCAGTGGGCTTTGGCCGTGGGGCTGCTGCTGGGCGTGTATCGCTGGCTGCGTGCCAGGCATTGCACTGCGGCGCTCTTGCTGACCGGGACGGTGATGGTCAATGCCGCGCTCTGGCTCCACTACCGCCGTCCGCTCAGCGAGCTGGCGTTCATGGCCGTGATGGTATGGGCCGCCAACGCGTGGGACATGGCGTTGGCGGTGCCGGCGCCGCGCCGGGCGGTGGGCTGGACCGTGCTGGGGAGCGTGTTGTCGGTTCTGCTGTGTCTGATACGCGAGGTTGGCGGGGTGCTGGTTACCGGCTTCGCGCTCGCTACGCTTGTGGCGGCCCGGCGGCGCCGCTTCAGTCGCACGTTCGCGTTCGCCATGATCGGGATAGCCGCGTTACCGGCGGCGGTGACGGTGGTCGGCTTCGCCCATTACGACGTGCGCGCCGCCGCCCGTTCGGCCGATCAGCGCGGCACCCATCTGGACGGCTTCATCAACGCCTCGCCGCTGTTTGCCGGCACCGCGTCACCGCTAGTGCCGTTGAGCGAAATGGTGCGCGTGCGCGTCAGCGAGGTTGGCCGCCTCCTCGTGCCCGGCATGCTGAAGTCGTATGGGCCACCGGGGCGCTGGCTCGATGTCAACATGTTGGTCTACCTTCCGCTCTGCGCCCTGGTACTGGCGGGATGGTGGCAGCTGGTTCGCCAAGGCCCTGATGTGCTGGCGCTGACGCTCCCGTTCTACTTGGCCATCTACCTGGTGTGGCCGTTCGACGGGGGCCTGCGCTATCTCCTACCGCTGCTGCCCGTCTTGCTGTTATGCGGCTGGCTGCCGCTGGGACCGCGGCTGCGGCGGCCCCGCTGTGCGCTGGCGGCGTTCCTGGTTGCTCATCTGGGCGTGGCCCTGGGCTATTGGTTGGCGGATGATCTGCCGCGCATCCGCCAATGTCATGCCCAATGGGATGTGGCCGAGCGCTTGGCCGCGCAGGTGCCCGCGCGTAGCGCCGGCCTCGCCGACGGGGTACCGGAATGCATTCGACTGCTGCTGGCCTACAGCGTTGATCGGTCGGTACTGGAGATGCCGGCCGCCGGCCTGGCGCAGACGAACGAGCCCTGGATCGTCGCCCCGGCCGGCGCCCCGTCGCCGGCCGGCTTTGCCGCGTCGGCAGTAACCCACCCATACCAGATCTTCGTGCGAGTGGACTGATGACGGAAGGCGGCTGGCTGGCGACGCTTGCATCCTATGACACCGCGCTGCTGCTAATCATCGGCGCGCAGCTGCGCACGAAACTCCTCGATGCGCTGATGCTGTATGTAACCGAGCCGCAGAATTTCTATCTTCCCATCGCGGCAATCGCTGCCTACCGGATGACATTGGGAGGCGGCGGTACCCGGTGGCGACACCGCTGGCTACTGGCCGGCGGTGCGTTGCTGTTGCTCGGGGTGGTGGACGGCAGCGCCACTATGGTGAAGAACCTGGTGCAGCGAGCGCGTCCGTGCCACGTGCTGGTGGGCGTTGAGCTGATCGGCTCGTGTTCCGATTCGTTTTCGTTTCCGTCGAATCATGCGGCCAACGTCTTCGCCCTAGCCGCGGCGGTGGCGGCCTATGACCCTCGCTTCGGCTGGCTGTGGTTCGCGCCGGCAGCC
Source organism: Deltaproteobacteria bacterium (assembly GCA_016210005.1). Classification (NCBI taxonomy): domain Bacteria; kingdom Pseudomonadati; phylum Myxococcota; class Myxococcia; species Deltaproteobacteria bacterium. The sequence continues at coordinate 10,409 of JACQVA010000170.1, forward strand.
TTGGTGGCGTACTCGCGGGTCTACCTCGGGGTGCACTACCCGTCCGACGTCTTGTGCGGCGCTCTGGCCGGGTTGGCAGTGGGCCGCGCCGCGGGCTTGTTGGCCGCCGCCCCGGCGCGCGCGCCGGATTAGGGAAGAGCGGCGCCCACCGGTTTGAAAAGAGCGCTCTCCTAGTTCAGCCGGCCCTGGTCTCCCCGGCTGTGCCAGCCTACTCACAGCCGGATGTTGACGTACTTGGTGGCGGTGTACGACTCGATGCCCTCGCTGCCGCCTTCGCGGCCGAAGCCGGACTGTTTCACCCCGCCGAACGGGATCTCCGCTGCCGCGATGACGAGGTTGTTCACGCCGACCATGCCGACTTCCAATCCTTCCGAGGCCAGGAACGCGGTGCGCGTGTCGCGCGTGAAGACGTAGCCGGCAAGCCCGTACGGCGATGCGTTCGCTTGCGCGAGCGCATCGGGGAGATCGGCGAACGTGGCGATCGGCGCGATCGGGCCGAAGGGCTCCTCGGTCATCACCCGCATGGTGGCATCGACGCCGGTGAGCACCGCCGGCTCGAAAAAGAATCCGCGCGTGAACTCTGGCGGCCGCCGCCCGCCGCAGCGTAACACGGCGCCGCGAGCGAGTGCGTCCGCGATCAGCCCCTCGGCCGCCTCCAGCCGCCGCCGGTTGGCGAGCGGGCCGATGTCGGTGCGCGGGTCGCGTCCGTCGCCCAAGCGGAGCGCCTGCGTCACCTCGACGAAGCGTTCGGTAAACCGCGCGGCGACCGATTCGTGCACGTAGAACCGGCTGGCGGCGATGCAGACCTGCCCGTTGTTGCGGAACTTGCCGCGGGCCGCGGTTTCGGCGGCCTGCTCGATGTCGGCATCGGCAAACACCAACACCGGTGCGTGTCCGCCCAACTCCATCGAGACGGCTTTGATGCCCTCAGCACACAGACGCAAGATCTCGCGCCCGACCGGCACCGAGCCGGTGAGACTCACCTTGCGAATGACGCTGGAGCCAATCAGGTGCCGGCTGATGAATGCCGGGTTGCCGGTGACGACGTTGACCGTGCCCGGCGGAATACCGGCGTCATGGCAGGCCTGGGCGAGACAGAATGCCGTGCGCGGGGCTTCTTCGGCGGGCTTGACGACGATCGCGCAGCCGGCCGCCAACGCCGGCGCGATCTTGCGCGCCGGCAGCAGCGCCGGAAAATTCCACGGGCTGAACGCGGCCACCGGCCCAATCGACTGGCGCAATACGAGCAAACGCTGCTCGCGCGAATGACCGTCGATCACTCGGCCGTAAATGCGCCGCGCCTCGTCGGCGTACCAATCGAACTGATCGGCCGCCGCCAGCACCTCGCCCTTCGCCTCCGCCAACGGCTTGCCCTGCTCTTCGGTGAGCACCGCCGCGATGGCCGCGGCGCGCTCACGGATCAGCTGCGCGACGCGGCGCAGAGCCGCGCTGCGTGTCCACGCATCAACCTCGCGCCACGATCGCCAGGCACGATCCGCCGCTGCCAGCGCCCGGTCCAAGTCCGCCGCCGTTGCCACCGGCACCGAGTCGGCAACTTCCTCGGTGGCGGGGTTGATGATGTTCATGCGCGCGCCGTCGGACGCAGCGGTCCAGTCGCCATCGATGAACATTGAGGATGGAGGAAAAGGATCGGAGGTCATCATTCAACCTTTGGTTTCCAAGCTGCGTCTTGCCGGGGGCCTGTGCAATACTCGTAGCATCTTCGCGATCCAATCGAGTTGGGGCAAGAGGTTATCTGCGACATCCCGTTCCAGGTCGCGAAGTGAGGCAAAATATTCGATGAGACCGTATATTTAACTCGTGTGGACCGCCACACGCGTCGCAGTCCGTTCGCCATGCTTCCAGCCGAGTGGCAGCCGTGAGCAACGCGCCGCCCCGGGGTATGCAGGCGTCCACCGTCCTCGTCTTCGGTCCGCGGGGACGCGCGTCGATCTCGTCGGCGCCCTTTTCCCGAAACATCGTGCGTGCGCCCGAATGCTGGAAGCCATTTCCTCTGCGTGCCATAGTGCCGACGATTCGGGAGCTGCGTGTTCCCAACGATATGACTCGCCTCGAAGACCTCCAGCCGAACGCCGCCGTGCGAGGCATCCTCCCGGATGCCCTGGTCACGGTCGTGAGCGTGCAGTGGTTCGGCTCGGAGGCCCTTGAGCTGACCTACAAGACGCCCGCCGGCAAGGTCGCCAACGAACTGGTCTACCGCCACGACGAGCCGCGCCTTGAAGTCGTCGAGCAGGGCCGGCCCTGGAGCTTCGACGGCGACGGCGCGCGCTTCCGGCTCGTCTCTGAAGCGCACCGCATCCGGCTCGCGCATCTCTTCGACCCGGTGCTTGCGGTGCACACCTCCGTGGTCGAGCCGCTGCCGCACCAGATCACGGCTGTCTACGACGCCATGCTGCCGCGCCAGCCGCTGCGTTTCCTGCTCGCCGACGATCCCGGTGCCGGCAAGACGATCATGGCGGGGCTCCTGATGAAGGAACTGATCGCCCGCGGCGATCTGCAGCGCTGCCTCGTCGTTTGCCCCGGCAGCCTGGCCGAGCAGTGGCAGGATGAACTCTATCGCCGGTTTCATCTGCCGTTCGAGATCCTCACCAACGACAAGCTCGAAGCCGCACGCACCGGCAACTGGTTCCTGGAAACTAACCTCGTCATCGCGCGCCTCGACAAGCTTTCCCGCAACGAGGACGTGCAGCTGAAACTCGCGGCACCGGACTGCGGCTGGGATCTGATCGTCTGCGACGAGGCGCACAAAATGTCGGCCACCTTCTTCGGTGGCGAGATCAAGTACACCAAGCGCTACAAGCTGGGGCAGCTCCTCTCAACGCTGACACGCCACTTTCTCCTGATGACGGCCACGCCGCACAACGGCAAGGAAGAGGACTTTCAACTGTTTATGGCGTTGCTGGACGGCGACCGCTTCGAGGGCCGTTTCCGCGACGGCGTTCACGCCGCCGACGTCTCGGACCTCATGCGCCGTATGGTCAAGGAAGGCCTTCTCAAGTTCGACGCCACGCCGCTCTTTCCCGAGCGCATCGCATATACCGTTGCTTACAAGCTCTCCGACCGCGAAGCGCAGCTCTACAAAGAAGTCACCGATTACGTGCGCGAGGAGTTCAACCGCGCCGAGGCGCTGCAGAACGACAAGCGCGCCGGTACCGTCGGCTTTGCGCTGACCATCCTCCAGCGACGGCTCGCCTCTTCACCAGAGGCGATCTACCAGTCGCTGCGTCGGCGCCGCGAGCGCCTTGAGAGCCGGCTTCGCGAGCTGGAACTGCTCCACCGCGGAGGCGAGGTCGCACCGGTGATCGCCGCGAGCGTGCCGACCCTCGACGCCGAGGATGTCGAGGACCTCGAAGACGCGCCCGACAACGAGGTCGAGGCCGCCGAAGAGGAGATCCTCGATCAGGCCACGGCGGCGCGTACAATCACCGAGCTGAAGGGCGAGATCGACACGCTCAAGCGGTTGGAGTCCCTCGCACTGACCGTGCGCCGTAGTGGCGAAGACAAGAAATGGCGCGAGCTTGCCAACCTTCTTGGTGAAATCTTTACCCCGGCGGCCCTTGCCGACCGCGTGGGAGAGGGAGATTCCCCTCCGTATGGTTCGGGACCGATTCCGCGGCCCGTGCCGTCGCCGCGTCAGAAGCTGGTTCTCTTCACCGAGCACCGTGACACTCTGAACTACCTGGAGCAGCGCATCACCACGCTTCTCGGCCGCAAGGAAGCCGTCGTCATCATCCATGGTGGCATGGGCCGCGAGGAACGCATGAACGCTCAGGAGTCGTTCAAACACGACCCGGAAGTGCAGGTGCTCCTGGCGACGGACGCGGCGGGTGAAGGCATCAACCTGCAGCGCGCGCACCTGATGGTGAACTACGATCTGCCGTGGAACCCGAACCGCATCGAGCAGCGTTTTGGACGTATTCATCGAATCGGGCAAACTGAAGTGTGTCATCTTTGGAACCTCGTGGCTGAAGACACCCGCGAAGGCGAGGTCTACCGCACCCTGCTGGAGAAGCTCGAACAGGCCCGGACCGCTCTCGGCGGCCAGGTGTTCGACGTCCTCGGCAAGCTCCAGTTTGACGGCCGGCCGCTGCGTGACCTCCTGATCGAGGCGATCCGCTACGGTGAACGGCCGGAAGTACGTGCCCGGCTCACGCAGGTTGTGGCCCATGCCTTCGACAAGAGCCAGCTCCAGGACCTGCTCGAAGAGCGCGCCCTTGCCCACGATGCCATGGACGCGAGCCGCGTCTATCGCATCCGTGAGGAAATGGAACGGGCCGAAGCGCGACGGCTCCAGCCGCATTACATCGAGTCCTTCTTCCTGGAAGCATTCCAGCGGCTGGGCGGCACGACCAAGCAACGCGAGCCCCGCCGCTACGAGGTCACCCATGTGCCCGCACCGGTGCGCAACCGCGACCGCCTGATCGGCATCGGCGAGCCCGTGCTGCCGCGCTACGAGCGCATTGCCTTCGAGAAGTCGCTCGTCGCACCGCAGGGCCAGGCGCTCGCCGCGTTCGTGTGTCCAGGTCACCCGTTGCTCGACGCCACCATCGACCTCACGCTAGAGCGCGACCGCGACCTGCTGCGGCGGGGCGCGGTACTGGTGGACGAGCGCGACGCCGGCACGGAGCCACGCGTGCTCTTCTACCTGGAACACGGCATTCAGGACGCGAGCCTCACCCGCTCGGGCGAGCGGCGCATCGTTTCCAAGCGCATGCTCTACGTGGAAGCGAGGAGAGAGAAACGAGAAGTGAGAAACGAGGGAGGGTGCGATGCACTACCGGGAGCTGACGGTTTGGCGAAAGGCCATGGAGGCGGCTCGGGAAGTCTATCGGCTCGCGCCGAGGTTGCCCAGGGAAGAGACGTACGGGATGCGTTCACAGATCACCCGCGCGGTGGTTTCGGTGCCGGCGAACATTGCGGAGGGATGGACCAGGGAGTCGGTGCGGGAAAAGGCGCAGTTTTTCGCGATCGCCCAGGGCTCACTGGCGGAGACCGAGACCCTCCTGACTCTTTGCGAGGATCTGGACTGGTTCCCGCGGAAGGAGACCGAGGACCTTCGCGGATTGCTGGACGAGACGAGTCGTATGCTAACCACGATGCGCCGGAAGGCCCGGCAGCCGTAGCTCCTCACTTCTCACTTCTATTTTCTCACTTCTCGTACGCGCCGTATCTCGACTACCGGCCGCTCACGGCCGACGAGCCCGGCGTGGAGGCACTCCTTGATCGTCCCGAGTGCGCGTGGATCAGCCGCGAGCTGGAGCAGAAAGCGCAGGGCCACGCCGTCGCACATGTCGTGCCGGAACATTTGGCGGAGGTCCGCTCGCGCAAGCTGGACCTCATCGCCAAGACTGAAGCCGCGGTGAAGGACCGGCTTACCAAGGAGATCAGCTACTGGGATCATCGTGCAGAGCAGCTCAAGCTGCAGGAGCAAGCGGGCAAGCCCAACGCTCGGCTCAATTCAGGCGAGGCACGAAAGCGCGCGGACGCGCTGCAGGCACGCCTCCAAAAGCGAATGGAGGAGCTGAAGCTGGAGCAGCAGATTTCACCTCTGCCGCCCGTCATCCTCGGCGGCCTGTTGGTGGTACCGGCAGGCCTGATCGCCAAGATGACTGGGCGACCGGCACCGACCCTCGCGGCGGCGCCTGACACGCAGGCCTCTGCGGCGCGCGCCCGTGCGATCGTCATGGAGATCGAGCGCCGCCTGGGGTTTGAACCAACCGACCGCGAGATGGAAAAGCTTGGCTACGACATCGAAAGCCGCATCCCCGGCACCGGCCGCTTGCGTTTCATCGAGGTGAAGGGCCGCGTCACCGGCGCCGACACAATCACCGTGACGAAGAACGAGATCCTCTATTCCCTGAACAAACCCGAGGACTTCATCCTAGCGATCGTCGAGTTCCTGGACGGCGAAGAGCACCGCGTTCATTACGTGCGCCGGCCATTCCATCGCGAACCCGACTTCGGCGTCACGAGCGTGAACTACGACTTCGGAGAGCTCTTGGCGCGCGCCGGGGTACCGGCGTGACCAATCTGATTGAAATGGAGAATTACGAGATCTACGCGGTCGAGACCATCTGCCCCCCGTCCGACACGCCGAAAGGCCTTGGGCGGGGTTCTCTTTTCGGGGAATCCCAGCCGCTCGACGCCGTCGCAAAATCGCGGTTTGCAAAAGGAAGTCTACTCAAGTTTTCGATCGTCGACGGTGGCGCGCTCCCCGAGAAACTCTCGCCAACGGCGCTGGCTCTCTCCGTCCGGCCCAAGATGCACGTGAACGTCAACGTCCCCCCGCTCCAGGCGGAAGCGGAGCCCGTTCAAGAGCACTCTTGGACCGATGTCACTTGCCGGCAGACTGTAGCCCCAGACCTCGACCATGGACGCATTCGAGAGTGCCGTCGTTGCCCGGTGCCAAACTTCTTGCATCGCACTCCCGCGAATGCGCTTCAGAAAGGTGGGATGCTCCAAGGCGTAGTCGCGCGGTGGCCCAACCCTTGGCGCCAATGGGTCGATGAGCGGCAAGCGGTTGCCGTTCCACCAAAAATCAAAGTGATTGAGGTAGTAGCGGTGGTCGAAAATGATGTTCCCATCGCTCGCACATTGCCAACCAAACGAACCGTGCAACTTCAGCACGGTGATCGGAGATGCCATCGGCAGGCCGGAGGGAAGCTCGCTCGGTTCATCGATGGGCGACCGCATGAGCAAGACCTTCTCAAACCCGTAGCCGTTGAACGGCGACCACATCTCCTGCTCTGCCAGGGTGCGCTCGACGGTCGTATCCCAGTTGAAGGTAATGACGACGTCCCCGGGCTGAAGCGATACAAGCAAGCCTCGCAGGTAGTCGCGATGGGGCCGATGCGTGCTGTCGTCGTAGTGTCGGAATCCAAAGTATGAATACAGGCAAGCCAGCAACCTGGCCCATGCAACAACTCCGCGATGAAGCTCGTCGCGCTCGGGCAATTGATAGTAACTGTCATCCACCGGCAGCTCAGGCGCCGCCCGCCAAGCGGCGAGCCTCCTGCTCATCTCCGCATCGTCATGCGCAGCCAACGTGTGCTCATAGAGATCCAGCAGGGAGAGAGTCACTTCTGGATTGGGACAAGCCAGGACCAATCGCAGGTGCCCTGAAGCGGACTCCCGATACTCAACCCAATCCGACCACTGTTTCTTGTCCATCACGTGGGAACCAGACATTTCAACATCGATCGCGGGCATCAGCTCTGAGGCAAGAGGATACCCAGCGGCCTTTGACGCTCCAGCTCCCAGGATGAGTACCCCCATGTTGTTCCTACGTCGGCCGGTCGGTTTGCTTATCGCGAGTAAAGGATAGCATCACTCAGGTCCAAGATGCCTGCCGTCACGAGAAAAAAGCTCATCGAAGTTGCGTTGCCCCTCGATGCCATCAACAAGGCGTCGGCGCGGGAGAAGTCGATTCGCCACGGGCACCCGAGCACACTCCACCTGTGGTGGGCGCGGCGGCCGTTGGCGGCGGCGCGGGCGGTGCTCTTTGCGCAGATGGTGGATGATCCGTCGGCGCATCCGGATCTGTTTCCGACTGAGAAGGCGCAGGAGAAGGAGCGCCAGCGACTCTTTCGGATCATCGAAGATCTCGTGCTGTGGGAGAACACTACCAACGAGAGGGTCCTTCAGCAGGCGCGTGACGAGATCTGGCAGAGCTGGCGACGTGCATGCAAGGATAGAAGTGAGGAAAGAGAAGTGAGAAACGAGAAAGGCGCTCCACCCTCACTTCTCACTCCTCACTCCTCTTTTCTCTCTTCTCCTCCCGATCCGCTGTTCAATCCCGAGAAGCTGCCCGCCTTCCACGACCCCTTCGCCGGAGGCGGGGCGCTTCCGCTCGAAGCGCAGCGCCTCGGCCTGGAGGCCTACGCCAGCGACCTCAATCCGGTGGCCGTGCTGATTAACAAGGCGATGATTGAAATCCCGCCGAAGTTCGCGGGGCGACCGCCAGTCAACCCGCAGGCGAGGAGTGAGTGGAGAGAAGTGAGGAGTGAGTCGGGAGGTGGTCATGCACTACCGGGAAACAATCGTGTGGCAGAAGGCGATGGAATCGGCGCGGGAGGTCTATCGACTGGTGCCCAAGCTGCCCAAGGAGGAAACGTACGGGATGCGGTCTCAGATCACTCGGGCGATCGTCTCGATTCCGGCGAATATCGCCGAGGGATGGACCCGGGAATCGATCCGGGAGAAAGCCCAGTTCCTGGCGATAGCCCAAGGTTCATTGGCGGAAGCCGAGACCCTGCTCACGCTCTGCGAGCAGATCGGCTGGTTTCCGGCCCTGGAAACCCAAACGCTGCGTCAGCTTCTGGACGAAGTGAGTCGAATGTTGACGACGCTGCGGCGCAAGTTCAGGACTGCGTGACACTCACTCCTCACTCCTCTTCACTCTTTCCTCGTACCTGGCGCGGCGCGCAGGGGCTGGCCGAGGATGTGCGCTACTACGGCCAGTGGATGCGCGACGAGGCGGAGAAACGTATCGGCCACCTCTACCCGAAGATCGAGGTCACGGCGGAGATGGCGAAGGAGCGGCCGGATCTGAAGAACTATGCAGGCCAGAAGCTCACCGTGATCGCCTGGCTCTGGGCGCGCACGGTGAAGAGCCCGAACCCGGCCTTCGCGCAGGTAGACGTGCCGCTCGCCTCCACCTTCACGCTCTCCACAATGACGGGGAAGGAGTCCTACGTCGAGCCGGTGGTCGAGGGCAGCGGCTACCGCTTCACGGTGAAGGTGGGCAAGCCGAAAGACGCCGAGAGTGCGAAGAACGGCACCAAGCTGTCGCGCGGGGCGAACTTCAAGTGCCTGATGTCGGGGACGCCAATTGAAGGCGACTACATAAAGGCAGAAGGTAACGCCGGGCGTATCGGCGCCCGGATGATGGCGATCGTCGCCGAGGGCGTGCGTACGCGCGTGTACCTGTCACCGACTGCGGAAATGGAGGCTGTGGCGTATCAGGCGAACCCCGACTGGAGGCCGGCAGGTGACGTGCCCTCTCGGCTAACTGGCGGTACCTGCCACGGCTACGGTCTCACGGAATGGAGCGACCTTTTCACTCCGCGCCAGCTCGTGACCCTTACCACGTTCTCCGATCTCGTGAAGGAAGCACGCGACCGAGTGAAGTGCGACGCCCTCGGGGCTGGCCTGCTCGACGACGGCTTTGCCCTCGACGGCGGTGGTACCGGAGCGCAGGCCTACGCTGAAGCGGTGGGTGTATACCTTGGCCTGGCAATGAGCCGTTTCGCGGACAGGACAAACTCGTTGTGTACTTGGGATAGCGGACCAATCGGCACGAAGACATCGACAGGTGGGTCAGCCAGGACAGCCTCTGTCACCAATCTCTTCAAGCGGCATGCAATTCCGATGGCATGGGACTTCGCCGAGGCAAACCCGTTCAGCGAGTCGGGCGGGAGCTACGTGAGCGCTATGGATTGGATTGTTCCGGCCGTCGCCAATCTCACTGGCCGTATCCACGGCACTGCGCAGTCCGCAGATGCGTCAAAGCAGACGCTCTCTGCTGGTAAGGTTGTTTCCACAGACCCTCCCTATTACGACAACGTCGGCTACGCTGATTTGTCGGACTTCTTCTACGTGTGGCTGCGCCGCTCCTTCAGGTCCTTCTTCCCCGACCTTTTCGCGACTCTCGCCGTGCCCAAGACCGAGGAGCTCGTCGCCAGCCCTTACCGCCACGGTAGTAGGGAGAAGGCCGAGAAGTTCTTCCTCGACGGGATGACACAGGCGATGAATCGCGTCGCCGAGTTCGCGCACCCGGCGTTTCCGGTCACCATCTACTACGCCTTCAAGCAATCGGAGAAAGAGAGTGATGCAGGTACCTCCAGCACCGGCTGGGAGTCATTCCTCGAAGCGGTGATACGTGCCGGGTTCGCCGTCAGCGGTACCTGGCCGATGCGGACTGAGCTCGTTGCCGCCTTGAAGAGGAATGTTAGCGCTCTCGCATCCAGCATCGTCATCGTCTGCCGGCAGCGAGCGGCCGATGCGATCACCACGACACGCCGCGAGTTCGTCGCCGCACTCAAGGCCGAGCTGCCCGTGGCGCTCACCCACTTGCAGCGCGGCAACATCGCCCCGGTGGACCTGGCGCAGGCGGCCATCGGCCCGGGCATGGCGGTCTACACCCGCTACGCCAAAGTGCTCGACGCCGAGGGCAAGCCGCTCTCGGTGCGCGAGGCGCTGGCGCTCATCAACCAGACCCTCGACGAGGCGCTCGCCGAGCAGGAGGGCGACTTCGACGCCGACAGCCGCTGGGCGCTGGCGTGGTTCGAACAATCAGGCTTCGCCGAAGGCGACTACGGCGTTGCCGAAACACTCTCGAAGGCCAAGAACACGAGCGTCGGCGGCTTGGTCGAGGCGGGGATCGTTGCTTCGAAGGCCGGCAAGGTCCGCTTGCTTCGTCCCGACGAGCTGCCCGCAAACTGGGACCCGGCGGAGAAGAAGCGAGAAGAGAGAAGTGAGAAGCGAGAAGATCGGGATCTCACTCCTCACTCCTCTCGCCTCACTCCTGCCTGGTCCGTCGTCCACCACCTGATCCGAACGCTCGAAGCGGGTGGCGAAGCCGCGGCCGGCGCGCTCGTCGCCCGGCTCGGCAGCAAGGCCGAGATCGCCCGCGAGCTGGCCTACCGGCTCTACACGCTATGCGAGCGCAAGAAGCGCGCTGCCGAAGCGCTGGCGTACAACGGGCTGGTGCAGAGCTGGCCGGAAATCATGCGTCTCGCGCGCGAAGGCACTACGCCGCGGCCCGAGCAATCGAGCTTGTTTGAGTCGTAGGGGACGGAGATGGATACTGGGAACGCCCGTAGGCCCTGGGCAGAGAGGTGACTTGATGACGACAGAAGCGGCGATTCAGACGATGGTGGACCGGATCGTGCAGCGCTTCCACCCGGTGAGGGTCGTCCTCTTTGGTTCGCACGCGCGAGGGACGGCCACCGCCGAGAGTGATGTCGATCTCCTGGTCGTGCTCCCCCAAATTGCGGACAAGCGCCGTACGACCGTCGACATCCGGCGCGCTTTAGGCGACCTGCCTGTCAGCAAGGACATCGTGGTCACCACGCCCGATGAGATCGCGCGTCGCGGCGACCTGATTGGAAGCGTTCTGCGGCCGGCGCTGCGCGAGGGGAAAGTCGTTTATGAGCAGCACTGAACTGCTCGCGGAGCTGCGCCGCTGGTTACGCTTCGCCCGGGAAGATCTCGACGGCGCCGAAACGCTGCTGGCCGATGAAGGGTTTGTGCCACGCCACGTGTGCTGGCTTGCGCAGCAGGCGGCAGAGAAGGCGATCAAAGGCGCGCTCTCATCTCAGGAGATCCCATTCCCATTTCGGCACGATCTGGATGCGCTGCGCAATCTCTTGCCCGACGGCTGGGAGGTGAAGCGCCAACACCCGGACCTTGCGGAGCTGACGGAGTGGGCCGTTGAGGCGCGGTATCCGGGCGACTGGCCGGATGCGACGGTTGAAGATGCACGCCGCGCGGCCGTGCAGGCGCGCGCCGTATACGAATGCGTAATCGCGGACCTGCTACGGCACGGCATTTCGGCTGAGGACACGCGGGGTTCTTGAGCGATGGCCATCACCAACCACGATCGGGTCGGTAAGGCGTTGGACCTGCTGAATGCGGGACTCCGACCCTTTGCTGAGCGGGAAATGCACGCAGTACACGGGGAGCAGTGGGTAGACGCTGCACGGTCTGCAATCCGTGAGGATCGGGGATCGCCGAAACTCAAAGGTGACGGCTTCAACTGGGACACGCAGGCACTTCTCACTCTGGTCTGGGAACAGTGGAACGGCGTATTCTCCAAGACGTTAGGACGCGCGGAGCGCACCCTGGTCAGCGAGCTGCGCGACATCCGCAACAAGTGGGCGCATCAAGAAGCCTTCAGCACCGACGACGCCTACCGCGCACTCGACTCGGCTGGTCGCCTGCTGACGGCCGTCTCGGCGCCGCAGTCCGATGAAATCGAGAAGATGAAGATGGAGCTGCTGCGCCTGCGGTTCGACGAACAGGTGCGCGGCGAGAAGCGGAAGTGCGCCGGCACCGCGATCGAGAGCGCCGCGGCAGGCAACCTGAAGCCGTGGCGCGAGGTGGTGACGCCGCACAAAGACGTTGCCAGCGGTCGCTACCAGCAGGCGGAATTCGCCGCGGACCTCTGGCAGGTGCATCTCGGCGAAGGAACCGACGAGTACAAGAATCCGGTCGAGTTCTTCCGCCGCACCTATCTCACCGAGAGCCTGAAGCGGCTGCTCGTGGGCGCGGTGCAGCGCCTGGCGGGCGCCGGTGGCGATCCCGTCGTCCAGCTTCAAACTAATTTCGGCGGCGGCAAGACGCACTCGATGCTGGCGCTCTATCACCTGTTCTCCGGCATCACGCCGAACGAGCTGTCCGGCATCGACGCTGTGATGAAGGAGGCGTCGGAGAGAAGTGAGCGCAGAGAAGTGAGAAACGAGAGGTCGGACTCCCATCTCACTTCTCACTCCTCTTTCCTCTTTCCTCGCACTGTCCGCCGCGTCGTGCTGGTCGGCAACAAGATTTCGCCCGGCAACCCCGTCACCAAGCCCGATGGCACCGTAGTGCGCACCCTGTGGGGTGAACTGGCCTGGCAGCTCGGCGGCAAGAAGGCTTTCAAGCGCGTCCAGGCCGACGACGAGAAGGCAACCAGTCCCGGCGACGTGCTGCGCGAGCTGTTCAAGGAGTACGGCCCGTGCCTGGTACTCATCGACGAATGGGTCGCCTACGCCCGCCAGCTCCACGACCAGAGCGACCTGCCGGCCGGCGGCTTCGAGACGCAGTTCAGCTTCGCCCAGGTGCTGACCGAGTCGGCGAAGCTGGCAAAGAACTGCCTGCTCGTGATCAGTCTTCCTGCTTCGGACGTCGGAGAGAAGCGAGAAAAGAGAAGTGAGGAAAGAGAAGGCTCTCACTTCTCACTCCTCTCTCCTCACTCCTACGTGGATGACGTGGAAGTCGGCGGCCAGCGGGGGCGCGAGGCTCTCGACCGGCTGCGCAACGTCGTGGGGCGCGTGGAATCCTCTTGGCGGCCGGCGAGCGCCGAGGAAGGCTTCGAGATCGTACGCCGGCGGCTGTTCGAACCCCTCGCCGATCAGACACAGTTCAAGGACCGCGACATCGTGGCGCGGGCCTTCGCGGATCTCTACCGGACCCAGCACCAGGAGTTTCCGCCCGAGTGCCGCGACGCTGATTATGAAAAGCGCCTCAAGGCGGCTTACCCGATCCACCCGGAAATCTTCGACCGGCTCTACAGCGACTGGTCCACCCTTGTGAAGTTTCAGCGCACGCGCGGCGTGCTGCGCCTGATGGCCGCAGTGATCCACAGCCTGTGGGAGAAGGGCGATCGCAACCCGCTCATCCTGCCGGCGAATATCTCGATCGACGATCCGCGGGTGCAGTTCGAGCTAACCCGTTACCTCTCGGACAACTGGGTCCCGGTGATTGAAAAAGACGTGGACGGCCCAAGCTCCCTGCCGCTGCGGCTCGACGGCGAGGTGCCGAATCTCGGCAAGTTCGCCGCCTGCCGGCGCGTGGCGCGCACCATCTACCTTGGCTCCGCCCCCACAGCCACCGCCGCCCACCGGGGACTCGAGGACCGTCGCGTGAAGCTCGGCTGTGTGATGCCGGGAGAATCGCCCGCCGTCTTCGGGGACGCGCTCCGGCGTCTCGCCGGCGCCGCCACATACCTCTACCAGGACGGCCCGCGCTACTGGTACTCCACGCAGCCCACGGTCACCAAGCTTGCGGAAGACCGCGCCGAGCAGCTCAAACGCGATCCCGACAAGGTAGTAGCCGAGCTGGATCAGCGCCTGCGCCTCGATCTGCGCAAGACCGGCGACTTCAGCCGCATCCATCCCATGCCGCAGTCCGGGCAGGACGTGCCCGACGACATGGACGCGCGGCTGGTCGTGCTGGGCGTCGACCACGCTTACAACAAGGAACCGGGCAACGCGGCCGAGGTCGCGGCGAAGGCCATCTTCGAGTCCCGCGGCAACTCGCCGCGGCTGTTCCGCAATACGCTCGTCTTCCTCGCCGTCGACCAGACCCGCCTTCAGGATCTCGACGAGGCCGTGCGCCGGTATCTCGCGTGGGACTCCATTCTCGCCGAACAAGAGAAGCTCGACCTCTCGCCGCATCAGGTGAAGCAAGCCGAGACCCAGAAGACATCTGCGGACGGTGCCGTGACCGCACGGCTGCCGGAGGCCTACCAGTGGCTCCTGGTGCCGGTACAGGGCTCGCCCCAGGCAGCCGTGGAGTGGCAGTCCTTCCGCCTCTCCGGCCAGGATGCCCTCGCGCTCCGCGCGAGCAAGAAGCTCCGCACCGACGAGCTGCTCGTGACATCGCTCGCCGGCACGCGCCTGCGGATGGAGCTGGACCGCGTGCCGCTGTGGCGCGGCGACCACGTCGCCATCAAACAGCTGGTCGAAGACTTCGCCCGCTACCTCTACCTGCCGCGCACCAAGGACCCGGCAGTGCTGGTGGAAGCAATCCGCGACGGCCTCGGCCTACTGACGTGGTCGCAAGATTCCTTCGCGTACGCCAACAGCTTCGATGAGACCGCCGGCCGCTACCGCGGGCTGCGCTGCGGCCAGCAAGTCCCGATCACCGAAAGCGACGCCGGCCTGCTCGTGCGGCCCGAGATCGCTCGGCAACAGCAGCAAGCGGAAGCCCAGCAGACAACCGGCACCACCGCCGCCGCAGGCGGAGATGCCGGAACGACAGCCACAGGAGGCGCAGGCGGTGAAGCGACGTCCGGCGAAGCCGGTACGGGCTCGAATCAAACCGCAGCGCCAAAGCGCTTTCACGGCACTGTCTCCCTCGACCCAACCCGCGTCGGCCGGGACGCCAGCCGCATCGCCGACGAGGTCGTCGCCCACCTTGCTGGTCTCATCGGCGCGACCGTGAGAGTAACCCTCGAAATCGAAGCTGAAATTCCAGCTGGTGCGCCTGAGAATGTGGTGCGGACTGTGACCGAAAACAGTCGGACGCTCAAGTTTACGAGCCAGGGGTTTGAGAAGGAGTAAGTGCGCCAGACCACACCATGAGCTACACCCAACACCGCACGAAGCTGGGCCTCAACATTGCGCGGATTGAAGTCCCTAACGGCACCATCCGGGCTGGCGTCTTCAAGTACGACCCCAAGACAGGCCACGATGATCTTGCCAAGCTCCGAGACACACACCGTGGGACTCATGCCGTGGCGCGCCGGCGTGATCAGATTGTCTGCCTGCCACGCACCCGGAACCCCCCAACGTGGGGGATGCCCAAGGCCTCGACTTACGTGGCAACCTCAGTCTCGTTGGAGCTCTGTTCCGTGAAACACTGATCGATCACTCTTGTGCCCTACCCCGAGTCGCTCTGGATCAACCGAGACAGCACCAGTGCGGGACTGAACGGCTGCATCAGCCAGGCGGAAGCCGTGCGCCGCTGTGCGTTCGGGCACACGTGGAGGAGGGTTGTTGCGCGCGCAGACCTTCATAGCGCCGCCGCGCAGTTAGCCAGGTTGCCTGCTGGTCCGGACCTGATCGTCCGCAAGTGCGCGCGGCGGCGAAGTCCGGAGAAGGATCATGAGGCGGCTCACTTGAGTTGCGGGCGGCACCGCGCGCTGCGCGTGAGAGAACATCAACAAGGGTGACAAAGCTCACAGCGTGCGAGGCGGGTCGTTGGCCTCAGGCCGATAGAGACGGTGGAATCAGGATGCACGTCTCCCCGGGGTGGCGGTGTCGCGCAAACGACCGCTTCGATGCCGCCCGTCAGCGGGTCAGCCTACCAGGCGCGGGTCGAGGAGAAACGGTATCGACCGCCCAATTCTCAGGCGGCCGAAGGCGGGGTGGGCGGGATTGAGCAAGTAGTTCAATTCCTCCGGCACGATGGCACTCGGCACCGCCAGCGCCAGGGCGCGGCCGGACGCGAGCCACGCGTCGCCGATCTGCTGCGTCGCCAGCAGGCCGCGCACCGTGCGCCAATGCCGCGGCAACTGAGCGCTCGCCAGATTATCGACGAGCTTGGAATCGACATCGAACGTGAACGCGACAAGACGCGGGAGTGGCCGGCCGACATCGAGATGCACAAGCACCTCGAGCACGGCGAGCGACTTGGTGGCGCTGGCATACACGGCGCGCCGGCCGGGCGAGTTCCAGCGCCCGCCGAAGCGCTGCGCCGCTTTGCCGTCGAACGCCGTGGCCGCGTGCGTGCGCTTCACGACGCGCCATAGCTGCGGCATCAGGTGTACACGCCGTGCTCCAGGCGGCCGATGAGATTCTCCACCTCGCGGGCCCCCGCTTCCGTCTCGGCGCGGTCCAGCGGAGTCTCGCCGTCGAGGGCGCGGGCGGGCTTGCGCAGCCAAGCGCGTGCGGCCTCCTCGTCGCCGTCGTGCAGCTCGGTGGCAAGACGGAACAGCCGCGCGAAGCGGAGCAGCCGGTCACTGTGGCCCGCGTCGAGACGCTGGCCGCTTTGCCGGCGGCGGGAGAGTGTCGCGATCGAGATGCCGATCCGGCCGGCAAGGTTCTCCACCGTGAGGCCAAGCAGCTCCCGCAGCACATCCAGCTCCGCCACAGGCAGGCCCGATTTGACCCGTGCCGCCGCCTCCCCGGCGCCCAGCGGCCGGCCCTTCGCGTGCGCCTTCACGAGCATCCTGGTGCGGGCGGCAGTGGCTTTCATGTGAGCACTATGGACCTTTCATCTGCAAGGAGCAAGACCGCCCGCCGCGCACGCCGAGCGTCCATGCCCCCGATGATCTGCGCCAGTGCACCGGAGATCAAGCTGAGCCCCAGGAACTCAGAGCTTGCGAGGGTTGGCAGCCCGTTGAAAAAGCTCGGCGCCGTACATCGAGGGAGATGTCCCTCTGCCGCAGCCCCCGCGGGCGAGAGCGAGGGTGAGGGTTCCAGCAGCGGGCCGGAGGCCCGCTCGGCCTTGCACCGCAAGGCCGTCGGAGGAGTTGATCCCCTCACCTCAATCCTCTCCCCGCGGGTGGTGCGGGGAGAGGAGGGTTGCGTCGGATCAGACCGCCCTGTTTTTCAACGGGCTGTTAGATTAGGTCACCCTTCGAAAGTCAGGTTCGGAAAGCAGTAATGATCTGATATGGCTGAAGAACGCCGGCTTCGAGGCGGAAGTCGTGCGCCGACCGTTGACGCCAGACCGCCGGAGACGGTGGAATCAGAATGTGGGCGGACGGCTCAGTTTCGGTAGACGCAGATGGCGGTGGCGAGAATGTGCTCGCGGGCGTAACGGTTGGGTGATTGCTCCAAGGACCGGCGGAAGACGAAGTCCACCGGCACCCCCACAAGCTCTTCTACCTCACCTGCCATTTCGAGCAGCTCGGTAGTGGAAACCGGCACCGACTCGTCGAGCGTTACCAGCAGGTCCACATCACTATCGGACGAAGCTCGGCCGCGCGCGACTGAGCCGAAAACCTCCAGGCGGGACGATAGCTCTTGAACTCCGTCGCCTCAGTCTCCAGTCTCCAGCCTCCAGCCTCGTTCTTCACAATCCAATCTCATGCCGTAGCGCTTGCGTGGCCTGCACCCAGTTGCCGACGTTCCAGCGGCCGTGCGCACCGAGGCCGCCGAGCGGATCGGGGCCGTAGTACACCGGTACGTGGATCAGCGAGAGGCCGTCGTGCGCCCGCGCTTGATCAAGCGCCGCGACCAGCGCTTGCGGGGATCGGCCGCCGTCGAAGGCGGCGACGCCACGGATCGCGCGAGCCCAGGCGAGATAGTCGACGGCGACCGCGTCACTGGTCGCATGCGAGGCGCCGTACTGCGCCTCTTGCAGCCCGGAGATGGCGCCCATCCGGCGATTGTCGAGCAGCAGGATGCAGCCGCGCGCGCCGTGCGTCACGCCGTCGATGAGGATCTGCGGGTTCATCGTGAACGATCCGTCGCCACTGATGGCAAGGCCGTAGAACGGTCGCGCCGCCAGCGCAGTGGCGAGCAATGCGGAGACGCCAAAGCCCATGTAGCTGGCGCCGGTTTCCGTGAAGGTACGGCCGAGCCGATCGTCCTCGACGATCTGAAAGCCGTTGGCTTGCACGTCGCCGGCGTCGAAGAACGTGACCACGTTGTGGGCGCGCGCCCAGTCGGTGGCGGCTTTGATGGCGGCCGGCTGCGTCAGCACGGCTCGCTTCCACACCTCGTCGAACAGGCACGGGGTCTGGTAGCGCTCGGCCTTGAACGCCTCCCAGCGCCGGCGCTGCCGGCTGCACGCGACCAGCCACTCGGACTCGCCGGCGCTGCCAGCCGGGGCCAAGCGCCGCAGCTCTTCGAGCAGCCGGCGCAGTGTGGGCGCCGCATCGCCGATAAGCGCGATCGTCTTGCCGTAATGCATCGCGGCCGCGACATCGGTGTTGACGTTGATGACCCGCTGCACTCGTGGATAACCGGTGCGAGAGCAGTCGGACTGACAGACGAAGCGCGTGCCGACGGCTACCAGCAGATCGGCTTCCGCCATCGCGAAGTTGCCGCTAATCGAGCCTTTGGAGCCGCCCACCGTCATGTTGCGCGGGTGGTGATACGGGATCACGCCGGAGACCAGCGGGCTGGTCACCGCCACACCGTCAACGAGTTCGAGCAGTTCGAGCAACTCGGCGCCGGCAGAGCGCGCGCCACTGCCGACCTTGACGACGACGCGCGTGGCCGCGCGGAGGGCCGCCGCCGCTTGGGCGTAGGCGCCGCCGTCGGCCGCGGCGCCGAGACGCGGCGGCGCGCCGGCCGGTAGCTCGTCGAGATTGAACGCGCCGAGCACGCTCGGCTGCGTGTTGAGCGGCAGCAAGAGATAGAACGGCCCGGCGCGATGCGGGTGATCGACCGCGTTCAAGCCGCGGCGCAGCGCGGTGCCGACGGCCTCGGGCGTGTGCAAGCAGTACGCCTCGCCCATGGTCGCGCACACTCGCAAGTAAAGCTGCTGCTCGGGCTTGGGGATCTGCTGCATGTTGGGGCCTTCGTCCTGCGTCGTCTCGTCGCCGTAGAGGTGCCAGACACCGATGCCGTCGCTGGCGGCGGCGAGCGCGCCCGCCATCGCCTGCAGCGCCCCCGGCCCGATCGAGGTCATCACCGCGGCCTTTTCGCCGGTCACCCAGCGCAACGCCGTAGCTGCGTGCGCCGCCGCCGTTTCGTGGCGCACGCCGCAGGTGCGCACCAGTCCGGCCTGCTCGTAGAGGCGCAGCACCTCGCCGATCTCCGTCGAACCGTGGCCGAGCACGCACAGAAAAGTCCGCACGCCTTGGCGTAGCAAGCCCAGCACGATCGCCTCGGCCAGGGTGGTATCGATCCGCTGCGAAATGACGCCGGCTGCCAGCGCCGCCTCGAGGCCGCCGGCCGCCGCGATCGCCGCGGCGCGCGCGGCGCGCTGGCGGGCGATGGAATTGGGATCGCTCTCGACGTTCATGGCTGCCGGGTCGAATTGCCTCTCACCAGACGGGATCGCCCTCGTGACGCACGAGGGCGTGGAACGCCTCGGTCAAGCGGCGCGTGATCGGGCCGGGCTTGCCGTCGGCGATGGGCCGGCCATCCACCGCGGCCACCGGCATCAGCTCGGCGCCGGTGCCGGTGAGGAAACATTCGTCGGCGGTGTAGAGGTCGTAGCGCGTCAGCCGCGCCTCGGCGGCGGCCAGGCCGGCTTCGACGGCCAGCTCCAGGATCGCACCGCGCGTGATGCCTTCGAGGGCGCCGTCTTGCGGTGAGGGTGTCAGCAGCCGGCCGCCGCGGATCACGAACAGGTTGTCCGCGGTGCATTCGGCGACGAAGCCGGCGCTGTTGAGTAGGATCGCCTCGTGGGCGCCGGCCCGCTGCGCGTCGATCTTGGCGAGCACGTTCTTCAGGTAGTTGAGCGACTTCACCCGCGGGTCGAAGGCCTCGTGCGATACCTGACGCGTCGCCGACGTGATCACTTGCACGCCGCCGGCGTACAGCTCGCGCGGGTAGACCTTGATGTCGGTGACGATGATGATCACCGTCGGTTTGGCGCAGGTACGCGGATCGATACCGAGATCGCCGGCGCCGCGCGTGACGACCAGCCGGATGTAGCCGTCTTCCTGGCGATTGCGGGCGACGGCCTGGCGCACCAGCGCGTGCATCTGCTCCTGCGGCAGAGCGATGTCCAACGCCAGCGCCCGGGCGGAAGCGTAGAGCCGCTCGAGGTGGGCCTCGAGCCGGAAGATGCGGCGATTATACACCCGGATGCCTTCGAAGATGCCGTCGCCATAGAGCAGCCCGTGATCAAAGACCGAGACCTTGGCGGTCTCGCGAGAATGCCATTCGCCGTCGATGTAGATCTGCATATCGCGCCTCGGGCCCTAAAGTCGCTCTTGCGCACGCCCACGTCAAGCACCGATCGGCGCACGCTGCATCTGCTCGTAGAAGAACGCAGTCGGGAGCCGGGAGATAGTTTGCACGCGGGTCACTCCGCGGTCAGCTTGCGGGCCGGGGGCGGCAGAGCAATTGACCGCCGCCCGAGGCCAGCAGCTGGCCGTCGGCGGACCAGACCGACGATTGCCCTCCAATCAGTCCGTGAGCCGCAACCGGCGCGGCGGCATCGCACAGCAGCCATTCGCAGGCGGCAGCGGCGCGGTGAAATTGCACGGCGACGTCGAGATTCGGGGCGACGTACGGCAGTACGCCGGCGTACGCCCGACAGGTCGCCGGCCACAACATGGTGTCGATCAGCACCAGCGCGCGGGCGGCGTCAACGAAAGGATCGTCGAAGACGGCGCGCGGCCGAAAGCGGTACCACTCGCGCCACACCGGTGGGCCGGGCGCGCGCTGGTTCCAATGCACCCAGTCGATCGGGCGAGCCTCGAGATTCTGCCAGAACGGGTACGAGGCTTTGCGGTCCTCCGGCGAAAGCAAGTCCTCGACGGCCTTGAGTTCGCTCGGGGGAGGGACCGGCGGCATCTGCGCCGTATCATGCTCGAGTCCGGCCACATCGCCGACGACCCAGACCACGGCCTCCAGGATCGGGCGCGCTTGCTGTGTCATCGACACGCGCAGCGAGGCCGCGCGCTTGCTGGCGCGTAACGTGGTCACATGCAGCTCCACCTCGTCGAACTCCGCCACACTCAGATAGTGACATGCAAAGCTCGCGGGCCGGCGCAGTCCGGTCGAGGCTCCTGCGGCCCGCAGCGCAATCGCCGCAAGGTAGCCGCCATTCGGTCCCCAGATCTCCCAGTCGCGCGCGAGGCTTGCCCGGTAATGCCCATCGCGTCCGTCGATCGCCGTATCTGCCGCTAGGTCGCCCATGGGGGTATTGCTGCACGACTGGACCGGCAGGCGCAAGCCGGGCGATCAGACGTCTGTGGACTCGGTACCGTCCGCAGGCATTCAGCCTTGCCCGTAGAGCAGCCCACGACGGCCGCACCCGACGAACCTTGTCATCCAATCACGTTCAGCTAACATGCACGCCAACGTCGATGGCTCTCGCTCCACGCAGACGGGCTGGCGTGCCCGCTTCCCTTGCCGCAACAGCGGCAGCGCCGCCGTGGGAGGCGGTATTGAACTGTCTCGCCGATGCGGTGGTGCTGATCGATACCGGCGGTCAACTCACGCTCGTCAATCCGGCGGCAGAACAGCTCCTCGGCCGTGCCCAGGCGCAGTTGCTGGGCCGCCCGTGCGCTGAGGTCTTTCGCCCGACTCCGGCAGTGGCGCAGATGGTGGAGCGGACGCTGGCCAGTGGGCAGACCCAAGCGCGCAGCGAAGACCTGCGCCCCGAGCGTGCTCGCAACGTACCCGTACGCCTGCACACCTCGGCCATTTGGGACGAGCATCACGGCCGCATCCGCGGCGTGGTGTTGACTATCCACGACCTCAGCTACCAGCGCACGCTGGAGGAAGACGCCAGGCGCCGCGAGCACGTGGCCCAGCTAAGCACGCTGGTGGCGGGGGTGGCGCACGAGGTGAAGAACCCGCTCGGCGGCATCAAGGGTGCCGCGCAGTTGCTCGCCCAGCGCCTCGGCGATCGCCCGGATTTGCGCGAGTACACCGCGGTGATCGAACGCGAGACTAACCGGCTCAGCCAAATGGTGGACGAGTTGCTGCTGCTCGGCGCCCCGCGTCCCTCCGAGCTGGCGCCGCTCAACATCCACAAAGTGATTCAAGAAGTCCTGGCGCTGCTGCAGCCCGAGCTGGCGGCCGGCGGCATCAACCGGCGCGAGGAGTTCGATCCCAGCTTGCCCGCGGCCCGCGGCGACGCGGCGCAGCTGACGCAGGTATTGCTCAACCTGATGAAGAACGCGATCGAGGCCATGCGCGGCGCGCCCGCCGGCGCCGGCCACTGCCTCACGGTCGTCACCCGCATGGAAACCGACTTCCACTTGATGCGCGATCAAGACGGCAGCGGGCAGTTGCTGCGCATCGAGATCGGCGACAGCGGCCCGGGCCTGACGGCGGCGGCGCGCGCGCGCCTATTCGAGCCGTTCTACAGCACCAAACCGCGCGGCACCGGTCTCGGCCTGGCGATCTGCCAGCGACTGATGGCCGCCCAGGGCGGCTCGCTCCGCGTCGACAACGCTGCCCGCGGCGGCGCCGTGGCCACGCTCAATCTGCCGCTGGCGCGCTGAGGCGATGGACACCCCCGCCACCATTTTGATTGCCGACGACGAGGAGTCGATCCGCTGGGTGTTGCACGAGGCGCTGGCGGCCGATGGCCACCGCGTGATCACCGCCGGTGACGGCGAGGCGGCGCTGGCGCAGCTCAACAGCGGCACCATCGACCTGGCGCTGGTCGACATCAAGATGCCCGACCTCGACGGTCTGGAGTTGCTCAGCCGCGCGCGCGCCGCCGGCACCAGCGCCCCGATCATCATCATGACCGCCCAGAACACCATGGCCCACGCCATCGAGGCGATGAAGCGGGGGGCTTACGACTACGTCACCAAGCCCTTCGAGCTCGACGAGGTGCGCGCCCTGACCCAGCGCGCGCTGGAAATGCGGCGGTTGAGCAGCGAACTCAACCGGCTCGGCCGTGAGATGCGGCGGCGTTTCGAGCTGGGCGTCGAGATCATCGGCAAGACGCCGGTGATGCTGGAAATCTACAAGACCATCGGCCGGGTGGCACCCACCGATGCCACGGTCCTGATTCACGGCGAGAGCGGCACCGGCAAGGAGCTGATCGCCAAGGCGATCCATTACCACTCGCCGCGCTGGAGCGGGACCTTCATGGCCTTGAACTGTTCGGCGATTCCGCGCGAGCTGCTGGAAAGCGAACTCTTCGGCCACGAACGCGGCGCCTTCACCGGCGCCCACGAACAGCGGCCCGGCAAGTTCGAGATCGCCGCCGGCGGCACGCTGTTCCTCGATGAAGTCGGCGACATGCCGCTCGAGCTGCAGGTCAAGCTCCTGCGCGTGCTGCAGGAAAAGGAACTCACGCGCGTCGGCGGCCGCGAGCTGATCAAGACCGATTGCCGGATCATCGCCGCCACCAACCAGGATCTCGAGCGGGCGATCCAGCAGGGACGGTTTCGCGAGGATCTATACTTCCGCCTCAAGGTGGTTCCCATCGCCGTGCCGCCGCTGCGCGAGCGCCGCCCGGACATCCCCGAGCTGATTGCGTTCTTCCTCGAGAAGGTCAATCGCGAGCTCGGTACCAACATCACCGGGGTGTCGCCGGAGGCGCGGGCGATCCTGGTGCGACATCATTGGCCGGGCAACGTGCGCGAGCTGGAGAACACCCTGGTGCGCGCGGCCGTGCTGGCGCCGGGCCCGACGCTGATGCCGCGTGATCTGGCGCTGGCCGCCGGCACCGACCCGGCGCCAGCCTACGACAGCTTGTCGCTGGAAGAAGTTGTCCGGCACAAGCTGGCGGAGTACTTCCATCAAACCCGCGGGGTCGAGCTGACCGATCTGCACGCGCTGATCATGGGGCGCATCGAGCGCCCGTTGATTGAGTTGGTGCTCGAACGCGCCCGCGGCAATCAATTGAAAGCGGCGGCCATGCTCGGCATCAACCGCAACACCTTACGCAAGAAGCTCACCGACCTGAAGATCGAGGTCAAGAAGACCGGCCCGGCCGAGCCCTGAGGGGCCGCTGCCCGCCCGCAGGCCGCCGGCGCCACAGTCTGCCAAATCTGCCATGACCCGCACGCCGCGCGCCTGCTGCCTGCCGTCGCAGCTCTACCCGATCATCGACACGCTCGGTGATCCCGAGCGCTCGCCGGTGGCGCTGGCCGAGGCCATGCTGGCGGCGGGTGTGCGTTTGCTCCAGCTGCGCGTCAAGGACCAGCCCACCTGGCGCTTTGTCGAGCTCGCACGGGCGGTGCAAGCACGCGCGGCCGCCGGCGGGGCCACGCTCATCATCAATGACCGGGCCGACATCGCGCTCTTGGCCGGTGCCGGCGGTGTGCACCTCGGGCAAGAGGACTTGCCGCCGGCCCAGGCGCGACGGCTGCTCGGGCCGGCGGCCATCATCGGAGTCTCGACCCACAATCTGGCGCAAGCCCAAGCCGCGGCCGCCGAGGGCGTTGCCGATTATCTCGGTTTCGGGCCGATCTACGCCACGACCAGCAAGAGCCGACCGGACCCGGTACAGGGGCTGGCCGGGCTGCGCCAAGTGCGCGCTGGCGTTGCGCTGCCGATCGTGGCCATTGGCGGCATCACGCGCGCCACCATGGCGGAGGTGCTGGCCGCCGGTGCCGACGCGGTGGCGGTGATCGGCGACATCGTTCGCGCCCCTGATGTGCGGGCGCGGGTAGAGGAATTCCTGGCGCAGCTGGCGGCTAGCCGAGGCGCCTGAGCCCCGCGCGCCGGCTTCAGATGCTCGGCGCGGCCTTCTTCGGCGTCTGCTTGGGCGCTGCCTTGGGGGCGTCTTTGGGTTGCTCGCGGGCACCCGGCACGGGCTCGGCCCCGGTCAATTGCTTGATACAGCAGCGCACGAACTCGGCCTTGTCGGCCGGCTTCATGTCCGGCGCCAGGGCTTGGCAATTGCTCTGGGCGACGTTGGCGGAAGGCTTGTGCTTATAACCCAGCTTGGCCGCCATCGACTCGGCCAAGGAACAGGCGCTGTTGTGGGTGAGGGGTGGGCTCAGCTCGGCGCGCTTGGGCGGCTCTTTCGGCAGCTCCGGCGCGTGCGGCGGATCGGCCGCCAGGGCCGGCATGGCGGCAAGCAATCCGATCACCAGGCCGCTACAAAATCGCATCATTACAGCTCCTCCGCGTCGGTGCCGAAGCTGACATCATCCTCGGCACGGTTCTCAAATCGGGTGTACTCGGACATGAAAGTCAGCGGCGCCGTCCCGATCGGGCCGTTGCGTTGCTTGGCGATGATGACCTCCGCGGCGCGATCCTCGGCGTTCTTGTCGTAAACGATCGGGCGATAGAGGAACGCAATCACGTCAGCGTCCTGCTCGATCGCGCCCGATTCGCGCAGATCGGCCATCACCGGCCGTTTGTCGCCGCGCTGCTCGACCTGGCGGTTGAGCTGCGACAACGCCACCACCGGCACGTTGATCTCTTTGGCCAGGCCTTTGAGCGAGCGCGAGATGCTGGAGATTTCCTGCTCGCGGCTGTCGCCCGAGCCATGGCCGCGCATCAGCTGGAGGTAGTCCACCACCACCAAGCCGAGTTTGGAATCGCGATCGCGTTTGAGGCGGCGGGCCTTGGCCCGCAGCTCCAAGACGCTGAGCGCCGGCGTGTCGTCGATGTAAATCGGCGCATCGGCCAGCCGGCTGGCGGCCAATGCCAGCCGCGGAAAATCGCGCTCGGCGGCAAAGCCGGCGCGCACCTTGGACTGATCGACGCGGGCCTCCGAGCAGAGCAAACGCAGCACCAGTTGCTCCTTCGACATCTCCAGCGAGAAGACGGCGACGCCGGTGTTGGCGTTCATCGCCGCATAGGCAGCGACGTTCAAGGCAAAGGCGGTCTTTCCCATGCTCGGGCGGCCGGCGACGATGACCAGGTCGGCCGGCTGCAAGCCCGCGGTCATCTTGTCGAGATCATGGAAGCCCGTGGGCACACCGGTGACCAGCTCCTTGCGCTCGTAGAGCTGTTCGATGGCGCGCATCGAGTCGACCATGATGTCGCGGATGCGGAAGAACGTCGGGCGCACCTTGCGCTCGGAGATCTCGAAGATCTTGTGCTCGGCCTCGTCGAGGAACTGCTCGACGTCGGCCTGCGACTCGTAGCCGCGGGTGGCGATGTCGGTGGCGGTCTGAATCAGACTGCGCAGGATCGCCTTCTCTTTCACCAAGCGTGCGTAATACGCGATGTTGGCCGCGGTCGGGATCTTGTCCGCCAGCTCGGACAGGTAAGCGGCGCCGCCGACCTCGGGCAGCTGGTTGCGCGCCTTGAGCACGTCGGTGAGGGTGATCAGGTCGATCGGTTCGCTGCGCTCGCTCAGTTCGAGCACGGCGCGCATGATCTTGCGGTGGCTTTCGCGATAAAAATCCTCCGGCCGCAGCAACTCCAACGCCCGGTCCAACGCGGTA
The DNA here is from genome assembly GCA_016210005.1 of Deltaproteobacteria bacterium. NCBI lineage: Bacteria > Pseudomonadati > Myxococcota > Myxococcia > Deltaproteobacteria bacterium. The sequence continues at coordinate 36,864 of JACQVA010000170.1, forward strand.
TTGTCGAGCAGGATGCCGCCGATCACGGCCTCTTCGGCCTCGAGGTTTTGGGGCGGCAACTTGCGCAGGTTGTCTTCCAGCACAGCCATCGCGGGGCGAGACAGTACTTGAAACCGCCGCGCTGTTCCAGTCGCCTGGGGTGGGTGGCGCAACTGGGGTGGGTGGTGGGTGGCCCATACCGGCCGTTAATCCGGCGCATTGACTCCGCGCGGCGGCCCGCGTACTGAACGCCGCATGATCTCCATCGACGACTTCGCCAAGCTCGACCTGCGGGTGGCCACCATCGTCAGCGCCGAGCCGCATCCGCAGGCCGACCGCTTGCTGGTGCTGCAGATCGACCTCGGCGGCGAGAGCCGCCAACTGGTAGCGGGTATTCGCGCGCACTACGCCCCCGAGGAACTAATCGGGAAACAGATCGTGATGATCGCAAACTTAGAGCCCGCCACGCTGCGCGGCCTGCGCAGCGAGGGCATGTTGCTGGCCGCCTCGGACGCCGAAGGGCGCTTGGCGGTAGTGGCTCCGCAACGCCCCGTGGCGGCAGGCTCGCGGGTGAAATAGCGCGCCGCCGGCTACGGCACCAGATCGTTGCGGTCGATCACGTCGATCACCAGCTTAGTAGTATCGTTGCTGCCGTCGCTGTCGCCGCCGGCAGCAGTGGCGGAGATCAGGGCAGTACAGCGCGCCGGCGCGGCGCTGCTGGTGCTGGTGAAGTTCGCGGCGTTGATGGTTACCGGCAGCGGGCCGCCTTTACTGAGACCGCTCTTGATAGTGGCAGAGTTCTCGGCCGCGGGCGTGAGAGGGTTGAAATCGAGCACACCGATGGTGCCGGGCGGACAGTCGCCGTCGCTGGCGCTCACCGTGATCAGCTCGTCGAGGCTGCCGCTGGCGTCGGCGTTGGCCGCCGTGATCCGCGGCTTGCGTACGACCGCGGTCTGACCCTGGGCTACACTCACGAATAGCGGCATGGCCGCCCGCACCAGCGCCTCATGAACCATGGGCTGCTGCGGGTCATTGCCGTCGATGACGCTCAGCTCGAGCCCGGCGCTGTTGTTCTTCGGCGTCGCGTCGGTGCCGGCCGGCAGCGTGCCGACGTTGAACAGCAGGGTACAACGGTGCACTGCCTTCTTGTTGATGCTGTCGAAGCCGGCACTGGTAATGCTGAGGGGTACCGTGGCAGTCTTGCTGCTGCCGGCGTTGACGCTCACGCTCGGACCGCTGCCGCCGAAATCGGGGCTGGCGATAATCGTGCCCGCAGGGCAATCGTTGTCGGCAGCGTTGAGCACCAGTGTTTGCAGCGTCGAGCTGGCGTTACGCACGGTTACCCGCGCGGTTCTGCTAACCGCCGCCGCGCCACTCGTCAGAGTGATATTGAGCGGTCGCAGCGCCAGCACCACCGTGTCGAGCAGCGGCGGACCGCAGGAGCTCGCCGCGGTCAGGTCGCTCTCGATGAAATCCCCCGGCGTGCCGCGGCCGCGGGACAATCCCGCCAGCCCGTCGCGGGCAGCGAGCGCGACATAGGTGATCCGAATCTTGCCGTTGAAGAACATCTCGATCTGGATACTGTTGGTCGACGCGGCGTTGTATTCGTGGATGCTTTGAAACGTCACCGCCACCCGGTCGCTCAGCTGTTTCCACGACACCGTGCCGCCCGCGTTCGGGTTGAGGTCGTCGAAGAGGGCGGCGATCCGGGGGCGACTGAAATGAGCCGCCAGCGACTCGGCATAGGCGGCGTCACCAGAGTCGAAGGTGATGTAACCGTTGCTACCGACGTAAAAGGTGTCGTAGTTGGCGCCGTAGAGCGAGACCTGGGCGCCGCCCGTCAAGCTGACCGCGGCGTAGTCGTCGTCACCGAGCACCAGCGTGGTGCCGCCGGTCGGGCTGGTCGGAAAACTGGTCGCGGTGGTGGCGCAGGCGGAGTAGAAATCCGGCGAGCCGTCGGGAGTGAATGTCAGCTTGTGGCGGAGGAGATCGTTGTCGCTGGCGAACAGCTCAGTGAAGGGGTCGGTCACGGCGGTGGTGGTCAAGCTGTAGCAGCTGCCGCCGTTGTCGTCGGTGGCGACATTGCCGGCCTCGTCGGTGGCCTCGACGGCGAAGAAGTACTGCGTCTGTGGCGTCAAGCCGCTGAGCGTCACCGCGTGTGCGGTGCCGTTGGCGGAAGCGCTTTGGCTTTGGGTCAAGCTCCCGCAGCTGGTGCCGTAGCGAACCAAGGCGGTGGTGCTTTCGTCGGTGCTGAAGGTAATCGTGGCATCGGTGCTCAAGATCGTGTTGGCGCTGACCGCCGAGACCAGCGCCGGCAGGCAATCTATCGCCGCGCCGGCTTGCACTATCGCCGGGTTGCCGCTGCCGTCGTCGGCATCGTTGTAAGTGGCGGCGATACTGTCGCCGTTGGCGACCTGCAGGGTTCCGTCACCGGGGCTGCCGGGCGCGGCGGCGATCGGCAGCGAGCCCACAAAAGCACCCGAACTCGGCGCCGTCTCGTTCAGACTGGCGGTCTCGGCGTCGCCGCCGCTGGCCGTGACCGGCACGGTCAACGCGCCCGTGCCGGCGAGGTCACCATCCGTGATGCGGATACTGGCGGTGTCGGTACAGCCGTAACGCTCGCGCTCGAACACCACCGAGCTGTTCGAGGCGACGAAATTGTAGGCCACCAAGGCGAAGTCCTGATCGGTAAGATCGGCGTTGCCGGGCACGCCATCGCCGGCGATGGTTGCCGCTTGCACGGTAACCGTCATCGGGCCCGTGGTGCCGGCCGGTAAGAAGACGCTCTCGCTGTTGTTGCGCGCGTCGGCGCTGCCACCGGGCTGAGAGACCCCGAGCAGGAAGTTGTTGCCCAAGTAGGTGCTGCCGAGCACATCGACGCTGAGATTGAGGTCGTTGACGTAAGCGGCGCCGATAGTGGCGCCGGGAGCGTCCGTCCACACCAGCGTTACCCGCACCGGTAGCGCCGGATTGTCCACGTGGCCGCTGAAGGTCAGACTCTGGCCGGCGTTGCCGAGCGCGATCTCCTGGTCATAGAGCAAGCGGGGTGCGGCGGTGTCGAACCCTGTGCCCATGTTGGCCAAGCCGAAGCCTTGATTCTTGCCGGGAAGGTTTTCGTTGGCGCCCGTGCCGGTCAGGTGGCGGCCGCTGTGAAGGACGAACGCCTTCTCCAGCGCCGGGCTGGGGTCGCCCAGCCCGTAGGTGCGCGCCAAGAACTCGCGCACCAGGGAGACGTAGCCGGCGATGGCCGGGGTCGAATGACTGGTGCCGGACGACCAGGTGTAGGCCGAACCTGCCGGAAACAAAGCATCGCTACCAGGGGCGGCAAAATTGTTGCCCGCGGCGCCGCAGACGCCCGAGCCGTTGAACGTGGGCTGCGCGGCCGCGCCCTGGATGAAAGTGCCGGGGGCCACGATCTCGGGCTTGGTACGGCCGTCGGCACACGGGCCGCGCGAAGAGAACGAGGCCAGGTCGCGTGCGTCGTTGCCCTGAGCGGTGGTAAACCCGCAGCCATCGCCGGCTGCACTGTCCGGGTTGGAAGTCTCGCTGGCGCCCACGGTGAGCACGTTCTTCGCCGTGCCCGGCGACCCGACCGTGCCGTCGGACGGCCCGGCGTTGCCGGCGGCAAACACGAACAGCAGCTCCTGATTACCGGCAACGGCATCCTGGGCGTCGCGGGTCAGAGCGTCGTACTCCTGGGCGAAAGCATCGTAGGCCCCGAGCACGTCGGCCCCCCAAGAGTTGGCGCTGACGCGGGCGCCGCGGTTGAAGTAGTCGCCGACCATGGCGGCATTACCGAACCCGTTGTCGAAGCTCGGCGCGAAGATCCGCACGTTGGCCAACCGCCCGAACGGCGATATGCCTACGCCGTAATTGAAGCCGAAAGCATCCTCGACCGCCGCGCCAGTGCCGGCGTTGTAGCCGCCGACGATGGAGGCGTTGATATTGCCGTGCCCATCCGGGCCCACCGCCGATGACGCCGACGACCCGGGCGGCAATACCGCGAAGGCGAGCCGGCTGGGATTGGCGCTGCTGTTTAGTTCATAAAACTCGCTGTTGGCCGGCGTGCCGGTGCCATTGTCAACGCCATCGTCCACCACCGCTACGATCGGATAGTCGGCCGCGGTGGTCGAAAAGCCGAGCCCGCTCAGCCAGGCCAGATAACCCGGACCGGTAGGGTGCTGCAGCGCCGTGTCGAGATTGCCGGCCAAGATCTGCCCCTGGCGTTCGCAGAAGAGCTTCGGCTCGACGAACGGCTCAACGTTGATGACCGAGGGCACTTGGGCAATGGCCTCGAGCCGGCGGCCGCTCACCTGCAAGCGCACGTTGGTATAACGCCCGCGCAGCACCCGCCGGGGAGCCGCCACCACCTTATCCGCCAAGGCCTCGACCGCGGCCAAGTCCTGAGCTGCCGTCTCCGCGCCGGCGTACAGTTGTACCGTTACTGCTACCACATCATCCGACCCGAGGTGGTGATCGAGCGCCGGGGCGATGGCGTCGTTGGGCCGGTAGTTGCCGAAGTATGACAGCGACGAGGGCGCGCGGGCGGCGCGCTGGCGCACGGTCTCCAGCGGTTTTCCCGCCTCGGTCCATACCAGGTAAGCATTCTGCGGCACGTACTGGACCACTTGCGCGCCGGCGGCCGTGAGTGCGGTCAGGTCGGCATCGGTCGGCGGCGCCCCGAATTGCACCAGCTGTAACCGCCGCGGCGCCGAGGGCGCCGGCATGATCCCCGGGGCGCGCGCGCTACGCACCTCTATTGGGCCACGCCGCAGCGCGATGGGGTGCGCGCCAGTACCGGCGGCTGGGCGCACGGCGCCGCCGAGTATCAGCGCGGTCACGGTCGCACCGGCCAACTTACGCCACCCCCTTCGACTCATGCGTGGCCCCCCTACTGCAATCCGTTGCCGGCGCTTACCTGCTAACACTCTTGTGACTCTAGCTGTCGTGCCTAACAGCTATCACGGCTGGTGGCGTCTGCACAGCGCTTCTTTTGGGGCGCAGGCTCACTGGCCGGTGAGGGCGCGCAGGAGCGGGCGTCGCACCCAACCCTCGGCCAAAGGGGCCATGTGGAAGATGATCGCAGTGCGCTCGGCGCAGCGCCAGGCGCCGTCCACCCGCCGATAGCGATCGAGGTAGCGGCCCGCACCAACGACCGCGTCGCCGGTCGCCGGGTGCTTTGCGGTCAGCTCGAAGTAGCACTCCCCGCTCGCGACCTCGCCGTCGATCGTCAGACGCTGGTTGTGTACGGTGTGACACATGTCGTCGAGCAACGAGGCCACCACCTGGGTGTAGAAGACGCGGATTTCCGCGCCGCCATTCGAGATCAACGGCGCGATGGCGCCCTTGGCATCGCGGAAGTCACAGCGCGCGTCCGCGGTGAACCACCGCTCCACCAGCTCGTCGAAGCGCCGGTCGTCGACCAGGAAGCAGTAGGTCGCTTGCAGCTCGCGCAGCTGCTCGCGATCATCGAGCTGTTGGAGCCGTTGCCGGCAGCGGTTGAGCGCGTCGTCCATGCTGGCTTCCTTTCCCGCTACAACAGCGAGGCCGCGACCTGCGCCAACAGGTTGTTTTCCCCGTCGGCGATGGTCAGCGCCGTAGCGTCACGCAGGAACATCTCGGCGGGGTACTCCTTGGTCATGCCGTTGCCGCCGAGAAGCTGGACGGCAAGCGTGGCCACTTCGAGTGCGGCCTGGGTGCAGAACACCTTCGAGCCGATGGAATAGTCCAGCCGTGCGGGTTGGCCACTGCTGATGGCGGTGACGGCGCTGACGTAGGCGTCGCGCGAGAGCGAGCGCGCCGCCTGCACCAGCGAGAACATGCGGAACAAGCGCGCGCGCACTGCTTGGTGCTCGAAGATCGGCCGGCCACCTTGTATCCGTTCCTTGGTGTAGACCAGCGCGCACTCGTAGGCCGCGCGCGCCAGGCCCGTGGCCACGCAGCCGACGCCGGCGTTGAATCCGGCCAAGTGGTTGTGCATGTAGCGCGCGTAGGTGTCCGGCTGCACCACCATCCAGGGCCGCGGAATCCGCACGTCTTCGAAGAACAGCTCCCCTTGCGGCAACGTGCGTGCACCGTGCTTGTCGAGGGGGCGGCCGCGCGAGACCCCCGGCAGGTTGAGCGGGAGCAGGCATACGCCGCTCTGCTCCAGCCCGCCGTTGGGGTCGAGCTGCACATTGAGCATCGCATGCGTCGCCAGCGGCGCGTTCGACACCCACGCCGACTTCTGTCCGTTGAGGATCCAGTGATCACCCTCGGCGCGGGCCTGTAGCTGAGCCCGCGCCTTGAACTGCATCTCCGGGCGCATGTTGCACAGCCAGTCCGAGCCATGATCCGGCTCGGTGATGGCCCAGCAGCCGCGAATCGAGCCGTCGGTGCAGGCATAGAACGGCAGGGAGAACTCGCGGATCGCCTCGTTGTTGCCGCTCAGCAGCGCGACGTCGGCATGGGTGGCGGCTAGGAAGATGACTGCGGCCAGGCCGAGATTGCCCCAGGCCAGCGCTTCGTAGACGAGGTAGCTGGTTTCCGCCGATACGCCCAGGCCACCAACCACGGCCGGCGCCCGCAAGCGGGTGTAGCCGAGCGCGGCCGCCTGGCGCAGCACGCCGTAGAGCGCCGAGCCCGGCGCGACCACTTCATCCGGCGGCAGCCGATCGAGGGCAATGCCGGTTGGCCGCAACACCTCTTGCGCAAAAGCCTGCGCGGCGTCGCGCAGCTCGCGCTGCTCTGCGGTTATCGACGGGTCGTAGTCACAATAGTCCATACCGCCTCCGCGGGGCGTGCCCAGCACTCGCCCCGGTTGCGGTTGATACTACGGCAGAGCCGACCGCATCAATCCGCATCAATCAGGAAGGGTGGCCGCGCCACGGTGTGCGCTCTGGCAACTTCGGCTATAGTGCCGGGCCGTGACCGAGCCGCCCGCGCCTGCGACGTTGCCGCCTGCCGCCGAGGTTGTTTTCTGCGCCCGCGGGCTGAGCAAGATCTACCACATGGGGGAAGTGGCGGTGCACGCGCTCCGCGCCGTGGATCTCGATCTCTACCGCGGCGAGTTTGTCGTGCTGCTGGGGCCGTCCGGCAGCGGCAAGTCGACGTTGCTCAACATCCTCGGCGGGCTGGACGTGCCCACCAGCGGCACGGTGTACTTCCTCGATCATGATCTTACCGTTGAGGACGATCGCGAGCTGACCCGTTTTCGCCGCGAGCACGTCGGTTTCGTCTTCCAGTTCTACAATCTCATCCCCAGCCTCACCGCGCGGGAAAACGTCGCCCTGGTCACCGAGATTGCCGAGTCGCCGATGGACCCCGACGACGCGCTGCGGCTGGTCGGGCTGGGTGACCGGCTCGATCACTTCCCGGCCCAGCTCTCCGGCGGCGAGCAGCAGCGGGTGGCGATCGCGCGGGCTATTGCCAAGCGGCCGGCGGTGCTGTTGTGCGACGAGCCCACCGGTGCGCTCGACTTTGAGACCGGCAAGCTGGTGCTCGAAGCGCTGGCGCACGTCAACCGCGAGCTGCATACGACCACGGCGGTGATCACGCACAACGCCGCGATTGCGGGGATGGCCGACCGCGTGATTCGCTTGCGCAGTGGTCAGATCACCGAGGTTCACGCCAACCCCGTTCGTCTGACGCCGGGTGAGTTGCAATGGTGAGGCGCAGCCGGCGAGCACGCGGTGCGCGGCGGCCAGGGCGGCCATGAGCGCGCTCGATCGCAAGCTGCTGCGTGATCTGCGGCACCTGCGTGGCCAGCTCATCGCCATCGCCGTGGTGGTGATGTGCGGCGTCGCCACGGTGGTCACCACGCGTACCGCCTACGACTCGCTGCTGAGCTCGCGCGCGATCTATTACGCCCAGTACCGCTTCGCCGACATCTTCGCGCACCTCAAGCGCGCCCCGGAGGCGCTGGCGGCCACGCTCGCCACCATCCCCGGGGTCGCCGCGGTGCAAACCCGCATCGTCTTCGAGGTCACCCTCGACGTGCCCGGTCTCGACGAGCCCGCAACCGGCCGGCTGGTGTCGATCCCCGCACGCCAGACGGCGGTTCTCAACGACCTCTACCTCCGCCGCGGGCGCTACCTCGAAGCCGGGCGGCGCAACGAGGTGCTGGTCAGCGAGGCCTTCGCCCAGGCCAACCACCTGCAGGTCGGCGACGCCCTCGGGGCCGTGCTCAACGGTCACTGGCAAGCGCTGCGCATCGCTGGCGTGGTGCTGTCGCCCGAGTACGTCTACGAGATTCGCGGCAGCGACGTGTTCCCCGACAACCGGCACTTCGGCGTGTTGTGGATGAGTCGCGAGGCGATGGGCCCGGCGTTCAACATGGAAGGGGCCTTCAACGACCTGGCGCTGGCGCTGGCGCCCGGGGCCAGCGAGCCCGAGGTGATTGCTCAGCTCGATCGGCGACTCGAGCGCTACGGCGGGCTCGGCGCCTTTGGCCGTAGCGAGCAGATCTCCGCGCGTTTCCTCGCCGACGAGATCGCGCAGAACCGCGTCAGTGGCACCGTGTTGCCGGCGATCTTTCTCGGCGTCGCCGCCTTCCTGCTCAACATCGTGCTTTCGCGCCTGGTGAGCACGCAGCGCGATCAGATCGCGGTGCTAAAGGCGTTCGGTTACTCCAACCGCGCCATCGGCGGCCACTACCTCAAGTTCGCCTTCATCGCGGTGCTGCCCGGCGCCGTTGCCGGCACGGCTTTGGGTTTATGGCTGGGCTCGCTGATCAACCGGATGTACGTGCAGTTCTATCGCTTCCCGGTGTTTCGCTATGAAGTCGGGCCGGAAGTGGTGGCGCTGGCGGTCGGTGTCAGCGCGCTGGCTGCGCTGCTTGGGGCCTTGGCGGCGGTGCGCCGCGCCGTCGCGCTGCCGCCGGCCGAGGCCATGCGGCCGGAGCCGCCCGCTGGTTTTGGACGCGGCCTGCTGGAGCGAGCCGGCGTGTGGCGGTGGCTTTCCGTCCCGTGGCGGGTAATCGCCCGCAACCTGACACGGCGGCCAAGCCGCGCCTTGTTGTCGATCTTGGGCATGTCATTGGCGGTGGCCATCCTGGTCGTCGGCCGCTACTTCGTTGATGCCGTACACCTGCTTGCGGAGGTGCAATTCGGCATGGTGCAACGCGAAGACGTGGCCATCACTTTTCACGAGCCGCGGCCGGCGCGCGCGCGCCACGAAGTCGCCCGCTTGCCCGGGGTGCTGCGCTCGGAGAGCTTTCGGGTTGTGCCGGCGCGACTGCGGTTCGAGCACCGCTCACGGCGGGTGGCGCTCACCGGGCTGGAGCCCGGCGGCACGCTGCACCAGCTGGTGGATCAGCAGTTCCACGTCTTCGCGCTGCCGCCCGCCGGGGTGGTTCTCACCAGCAAGCTGGCCGACATCCTGGGCGTGCGGCGCGGGGAGGTGCTCACGGTCGATGTGCTCGAAGGCGAACGGCCGCGGCGCACGCTCGCCGTGGCGGGCTTGGTCGATGAACTCATCGGCCTGGCTGCCTACATGGACCGCCACAGCTTGAGCCGGCTGTTGGGCGAGGGCGAGTCGCTCTCCGGCGCTCTGCTGGCGGTCGACCCACCGGCCGCCTCGCAGCTCTACGCCGACTTGAAGCAGTTACCGGCGGTGGCCGCCGTCACCATTCGCGCCGTGGCCTTGGCCAGCTTCGAGGAGACGCTGGCGAAGAGCTTGGGGGTCTTCAACACCGTGGTGGTGGTGTTCGCGTGTGCGATTGCCGTCGCCATGGTGTACAACGCCGCCCGGATCGCGTTGTCCGAGCGTGGGCGCGAGCTGGCGAGCTTGCGGGTGCTCGGCTTTACGCGTGCTGAGGTGGCAATCATGCTGTTGGGGGAGCAGGCGATACTGACGCTGGTGGCGATGCCGTTAGGCTCTGTGCTGGGGTATGCGGCCTGTGCGCTGATCTCGCGGGCGTACCAGTGGGAGCTGTTTCGCCTGCCGCTGGTGCTGCAACCGCGCGTTTACGCCTTTGCCTATGGCGTCGTCGGTGTGGCGGCGCTGTTGTCGGCACTGGTAGTACGCCGGCGGCTGAATCACCTCGATCTGGTCGAAGTGTTGAAGACCCGGGAGTGAAGATGCACGAAGGCGGCGCAAGCAGGCCAAGTAGGCAAGGTCACCGGCCATGACCCGCTCGCGGCGTGGGCTAGTAATGGCGGCAGGCGCGGTGCTTGCGCTCGCGCTGGTGGTGGTGCTGGTGCGCCCGGCGCCGGTGGGCGTGGAGGTGGCGCGGGCGCGGCGCGGGCCGTTGCGGGTGACCGTCGACGAGGAGGGCAAGACGCGGGTGCGCGATCGCTTCGTGTTGACAGCGCCGGTGGCCGGCCGCGTCGAGCGCATCAGCCTGCGTCAGGGCGATACGGTCGAACTCGGAGCCCTGGCCGCACGCATACATCCGGCCCCGCTCGATCCCCGCACCCGTGCCGAGGCCACGGCGCGGCTGGAGGCCGCCGAGGCGGAAGAGCGCGCCGCCGGCGCCCGCGTCGAGCAGGCGCATGCAGCGCTAGCACAAGCCCGGCGCGCCGGCCGCCGTGCCCACCAGCTGGCGCAGGCGGGAACGCTTTCGGCCGCCGAGCGTGAAGTGGCCGAGCTGGCGGAGACGACGCAGACCAAGGAACTTGCGGCGGCGACCTTCGCGGCGCGGGCGGCGGCGCACAATGTGCAAGCGGCAAGCGCTGCGCTGCTGACCGCGGGTGGAGAGACCGCCGCGCTCGTCCCGTGCGGCGATAGCAGCGCTCCTTGCCTCGAGTTGCGCTCGCCGATTGGCGGCCGGGTTCTGCGCCTCCCCGAGCAGAGCGAGCGCGTGGTGGCAGCGGGGACGCCACTACTCGAGCTGGGTGATCCCGGCGCGCTCGAGATCGTCGTTGACCTGCTGTCGGAGGACGCGGTCAAAGTGCGGCCCGGTGCGCCGGTGCTGATCGACGACTGGGGCGGCGAAGGCACGCTGCACGCGCGGGTGCGGCTGATCGAGCCATCGGGCTTCACCAAGCTCTCCGCCCTCGGCGTCGAGGAACAGCGCGTCAACTTGATCGCCGATTTCATCGACCCGCCGGCGGCGCTCGGCGACGGCTACCGCGTCGAGGCGCGCATTGCCGTCTGGGAAGCCGAGGCGGTGCTGCAAATCCCGGCCACGGCGCTGTTTCGGCGCGCCGGGGTGTGGAACGTCTTCCTCCTGGAAGGCGGCAAGGCCCGCCGCACACCCGTCGAGCTCGGCCACCGCGGCACGCTCACCGTCGAGGTGCTGAACGGTCTGGCGGACGGCGCCACGCTGATTCTGCACCCCAATGACCAGATCGCTGACGGCGTGCGGGTCAAGCCGCTGGCGCGCTGGGAGCCGGAAGCGGCGCAAGCGGATTGACCACGCCCCGTCCGGCTTTGTTAAGCTGCGCTTGATTAACAAATTAGAAATACGACACACCAAGCAGCTGCGCTTGCTGCAAAGCAGGTGAAATATCTGCATCAGAAGCAATGTTGTTGCTATAGAGTCGTGTAGCTGGTAGGAATCGCGCATGAGCTGTGCTGGCTCGGTGCGATCATGAGCAACGATCTGATTATCGGCATGGCCGGCTCCGGTGGCGACGGCGTGGTTTCCGCCGGTGAGTCGCTGATCACCGCCGCTGCGCTCGAAGGCTACCACGCGATCATGACCAAGAGCTTCGGCTCGCAGATTCGCGGCGGCGAGTCTTCTTGCCGGCTGCGGATCTCGAAGCGCGAGATCTTCAACCCCGGCGGCACGCTCGACGTGGCGGTTGCGCTCAATTGGGAGGATTTCCTCAAGTTCGGAGCCGAGCTGCCGGTCGGCGGCCACACCGTGGTGATCTACGACAGCGAAACGGGAATCGCGCCCGACGAGATCCCGCTCACCGGCTTGAAACCGGCTGAGACGCTGGCGGTGCCGATCAATGACATCGCCAAGCGAACCGCCGGCACCGACAAGGCCAAGAACACCGTCGTACTCGGCCTGCTGGCCGGCTGGTTCGGGTTAGCGCGCGCCGGCATCGTGGCCGGCATGCGCAAGAAGTTCGGCAAGAAGAGCCCCGAGGTGCTCGCCGGCAACGAGCGCGCGTTTGCCGCCGGGATCGCTTACGCCGAGGCCCATCCGCTCGGCAACGGCTGGGTGATGCCGCCGCCGGAGAAGCATAACGGCACGCCGCTGCTGGTCGACGGCAACGAGATGTGTGCGGCCGCGGCCATTGTTGCCGGCTGCGAGTTTTTCGCCGGCTATCCCATCACGCCGTCGACCGAGATCATGCAGTTCTTCAGCCGCGAGATCTGGAAGTACGGCGGCACCGTGCTGCAAGCCGAGGATGAGATCGCGGGCATCGGCGCGGTGGTCGGCGCCTCGTTCGCCGGCAAGAAGGCGATGACCGCGACCTCGGGACCGGGTATGTCGCTCAAGACCGAAATGCTCGGCCTGGCCACCATCGCCGAGCTGCCGCTGGTATGCGTCAACGTTCAGCGCGGCGGCCCGTCGACCGGCATCCCGACCAAGAGCGAACAAGCCGATCTCTTTCAGGCCATCTTCTCCGCCCACGGCGACGCCGCCCGGCCGGTGTTGGCGCCGGTGAACGTCGAAGACACGTTTCGCGTTACGATCGAAGCCTTCAACATCGCCGAGCACTACCAGACGCCGGTGATCATTCTCTCCGACCAGGAAATCGCCCAGCGCAAAGAGACGGTCACGCCGATCGATACCAAAGCTATTTCGTTGGTGAACCGCCGCCGGCCGACGCCGACGGAACTCGAAGACTACGTCCGCTTCCGCCTGACCGAGTCCGGCATCAGCCCCATCAGTCGTCCCGGCATGCCCGGCGGCAACTACCTGGCCTCGGGCATCGAGCACAACGAGAGCGGTGCGCCGACCGCCAGCGGCGAGGTGCACGCGCGCATGAATGAGAAGCGCCTGCGCAAGCTGCACCCGCTCAAGGAACGGCGCGACCTGTTCATCTTGACGGGCGACCTCGAGGCGCCGCTGGGGCTGGTGAGCTGGGGCAGCGTGGCCGGTGTGGCGATGGAAGCGCTGCAGCTGGCGCAGGCCGAGGGCTTGCGGGTGAAGCTGCTGGTGCCCAAGTTGCTCTACCCGATTGCGGAGGAGATCTACCAGGATTTCTTCGCCTCGGTGCAAGCCGGACTGATCATCGAGCAGTCCCATTTGGGGCAGCTGCACCGGGTCATTCGCATGTTCCTCGACGTGCCCGCGGGGATGAAATCACTGGCGCGCAGCGGCTCCAACCCGATCGTGCCGCTCGAAGTGGTCGAGCAACTGCGCCTCCTCACGCTCGATCTGCAACGCCGGCGCGTGCCGCCGCTGCAACCCCACGAATGACGGCCGCTGCCGGCGAACAGAAAGGTTGCCAGCCATGAACGTCGCTGCCACGCGTGCGCCCGAGCCGTTGACGACAAAAGACTACCAGAGCGACCTCAAGCCCATCTGGTGTCCGGGCTGCGGCGATTTCGGTGTCGCCAGCGCCATCTATCGCGCGCTGGCGGCGATCGGCCGCCAGCCGCACGAGATCGCCTTCGTCTCGGGCATCGGCTGCTCCAGCCGCATTCCCGGCTACACCACCGCCTACGGGTTCAACAGCGTACACGGGCGGGCTCTGCCGATCGCGCAGGGCATCAAGCTGGCCAACCCCGAGCTCACGGTGCTGGTTGCCGGCGGTGACGGCGACGGCTTTTCCATCGGCGGCGGGCACGTTCCGCACGCGATCCGGCGCAACGTCGACCTCACCTACGTCGTCATGGACAACCAGATCTACGGCCTCACCAAGGGCCAGCTCTCGCCGACGTCGCCACGGGGCCGCAAGACCGTCACCTCGACTTACGGCAGCCTCGAAGAGCCGGTCAATCCCCTGCTCTACGTGCTCAGCTACGGCGCCGGATTCGTCGCGCAAGGAACGCCGGCGGACATGGGCGGCTTGGCGGCGATGATCGAGGCGGGCATCCGCTTCCGCGGCTTTGCCTTCATCAACGTGGCCTCGCCCTGTATCACTTACGGTGAGCCGGAGGTTCAGCTGAAGGCGCACAAAGCTCGCATGAAGAGCCTGGCGTCAACCGGTCATGACCCGACCGACCGCTTGCGCGCCATGGCCCTGGCCCAGGAATACGGCAGCCAGCTCTACACCGGTGTGTTCTACCGCACCCCCACGCCGAGCCCGACCTACGACGACCTAGTGCGCGAGCGACAGCAGCAGTGCCGCTCGGCGGCGCCGCCGAAAGAGAGAATCCTGGAGCTGTTTGCCCCCGAGTGAACGGCAGCGCGATCGGCCTAGCCGCGGCTGGCCGCGGCGAAGCGCTCTTCGACGACGCGCCAATTCACGTTGCTCAAGAACGCCTTGATGTAGGTGCCGCGCCCGCCGGCGCCGTAGTCCACCATGTAAGCGTGCTCCCACACATCGAGCACGAGAATCGGCACGAAGCCGGCGACGTTGCCTTCCTCGTGCAACTGCACGAAGTGGTTGTTGAGCGCGCCGGTGGCCGGATCGAGGTAGACAATGGCCCAACCGATCGAGCGGCTCAGGCCGGTGTTGGCGAAGTCTTCGCTGAAGGCCTCGAAGCTGCCGAACTGCTGCGCCAGCGCCGCGCGCAGCGGGCTGCTCTCGGCCGGCGCGGCCACCCCTGCTTGTAGATTCCCGAAATAGTATTCGTGCAGGACCATGCCGTTGTACTCGAAGCCGAAGCGCCGGCGGCGGTCGGCGTAAGCGGCACTGCCGCCTTTGCCCTGCTGGCGCAAGGCTTCCAGCTCAGCGCGCAGCGCGTTGGTGTTGGTGACGTAACCTTCATACAGCTTCCAGTGCTGCGCGATTTGCTCTGCGGAGATGCCGGTCAGCCCGGCCGGCTTGAGTGCGGTTTTCGCCTCGTAGGTTAACGCCATCGCAATGCCTCCTCTGATCACTGTCGATTGAGGGGGCGAACGTTAACATTGATCGGGCGGCGGCTCCAGCACCCCGCTCGGCAGCCACAGGCGGGCGTTTCCCCCCGTGCTCAAAGACTCTCTCAGCCCTTCGACGACGTCTTCCCACTCCGTCGTCAGGAAGTGCAGGCTGGACTTCTGCCCATCGACCTTTCCGGCCGATTCCTTCAGTAGCGGGCGAACCACGTCGCGTGACGCGACCTCCGGCCAGCCGATGTTCAGTTCGTAGAGACGGCGGGCGACGGCGTTTAACGCGTGCACCTCAAGGCGCTCGCCGATACGGGGCTCGTTGCCGAGCAGCCGCCGCAGCTTCGTCCTGAGCGCGTTCGCGAGGGTATCGGAGAAGGTGGTGAGCAGCACACGCGCGTCGGGGTTGTGCGCGCAAGAAAGACGGCGCGATGCGGCGACAATCGTCTTTCCGTACCTACCGACCCGGATACCCGCGCGGGACCGCTGTAATCCCGCTCGACCGACTCGCGCTGCGCGGGATGTCGGTGACTGTGCGGGCTTATTCAAGTAAGCCGCCGCGTCATCAACAGACTGTCGACGTATTCGGCTGCACGGAATTTGTCATCCTGGTTGCTACGGGGGAAGCATGGGTGGTTGTAGTGCAGTCTCAGCTTGGGGTAACACAAACAGTGGCCGGCGAGTCTTGGGCTGTTTCGCCAACTCTACCTTCTGCATATGAGGGACAACTCCAGTCCTGGAGGGGCACGCGCCGTCGTGCCCTGGGTGGGGGGCGTCTCTGCAAGCGGGCGCCCGGGCTTGCGGTTGAGCGCGACCACCGGGCGCGCTCTGGGGTGAGGAGTAGTCGTGGCATTTGTCATATTTCGGCCGGGATTGCGCCGGGGATTTGGGCTGACAGGAACCTGCTACCGCGCGGTAGCACTGTGCTTCCGGCCGGTAGCACCTTGTGAATCTCGTGATTCTCGGGGGCTTACGTTGTTCGTCCAGCCGGGGGTGCTACCGGGCGTTGGCACCCTGGCGTTGTCAGCGTACAGAAAGCTCTGCCTGCCGACTCTGTCGAGCGTGGCACATGACTTGCCTTAGGCCTCTCTAGACATGCTGGCGTTGGGGAGAATGAATTACGGGAAGCAACCATTGACCGGTTTTACATTCCCGGTTTTCCGTTTGCGGTTGGCCGTTCTCCCTCTGCTGTAAAGGTCCGAAGGTCTGGATCAGGGAGGGGACTCTGATGTCTGGTGCAGCAGGAAGTGGAAGGGTTGGCAAGGCTTGTTTCGCTGTCGCGCTGGTGATGGCGGCGGCTGTGCCTTTAGTCTGGGCACAGGATGTTGGCGTTGACTCGGAGGGGGCACGGCTTGCGCGTGGGCTGCCGCCGCCTGGGCGGCTGTCGCATGTCGAGGCTGAACGCGGTGTCGGCCAACGCTTGCAGGCTATGGCGCAGCGTCAGGATGGACTGCGCAGGGTGCGCCGCCTGCGACCGCGGCGTGACTACCGCTTACCCGAGCCGCCGGCCGGGGCGGCCGTGCCGGCACGCCCGGATGCGCCCGATGGTGAGCTGACTTCGCAGCGCCGTGAGGTGCTGCCATGATCGGCCGCGACAGACAGACAGGGGCCGGCCCAAACGCGCGCAGCGTTGGCGCGGGCTTGATTGCGCTGTGCCTAGTTTTGTTGTGGGGCGCGCCCGTCTTTGCCCAGACACCGCACGGTGACGGCTCGCAGACGGGTGACGGGTCGAATGCGTTTACCGGTTTGGCTCAGGCACCGGAGGCTAACCTCTTCGTGGGCGCGGCTACTACCTCAATCGCGATCGAGGTGAGCCCGGGCCGTAAGAACCTCACGCCGCGTTTGGCGCTGGCGTATAGCAGCAGCAATGGGCCGAGCCCCTACGGCTACGGCTGGGACCTGCCGCTCGGCCGCATTCAACGCAGCACTAAGCACGGCGTGCTGTCGTGCACGGACGACAGTTACCGTAACGACTTCGTGCTGGCGCTGCCGGGCACCAGCGTGGAGTGCACACTGGCGGGCGCTACTTGCGTGCCGCGCATCGAGGAGTCCTTCTTGCGCATCGAGTACGACGCCGCCACCACCAGCTGGACCGTGCGGGATAAGTCCGGCCTGCGCTACACCTTCGGCGACACCGCCGCTACGCGCCTGGGCAGCTCGCTGACTTCGTTGTTCAGCCCGGGCGCGCCCTGCAGCTACATCCATGCCTGGGCGTTGACGCGCATCCAGGACACCAACGGTAACACCGTCGACTTCAGCTACATCAACACCGACGGCATGCTCTACCCCGACCGCATACTTTACGGCGCCAACCCGGCCGCGGGCATGCCCGCGCACCCGTTTGAAGTCAACTTCGTCTGGTCGGATGAAGACAACTTCGGCCGGCCGCTGGAGGATCAGCTGCTCAACGGCATGGGCGGCTTTGCCGCGCGCCTGACCAAGATCCTCTCGCGCATCGAGATGCGCTACCCCGCCGGCGGCCGGCGCGTGCGCTGGTACTCGTTGCAGTACTATGGCTCGCAGCTGGGCGCCTCGGACCCGCTCGGGCGGCAGTCGTTCTTGCGCGCGGTGACGCTCTACGACGACTACGACCAGACGCTGGCGCGCTTCGACGGCCTGCCGGCAGCCAGCGTGTTTCAGTACCACCACAGCGATGCCGCCAGCGGTCGCGCCGGCTTTGCCGCCACCGCCCAGAGCGCCACCCGGCCGGCACTGAATCAATCGCCCGAGACGTTGCGCTGGACCGATGCCGACTCGGGTGATACCTGGCGCGATGTTTTCGACATCAACGGCGACGGCTTTGCCGACCTGATCGACACCATGGCGCTGCACCAGCGCAACTGCAGCGTCGCTGTGCCCGACTACTGGGATGTCTACCTCGGCTCGCCCGGCGGCTTCAGTACCACGCCGATTGCGTGGTGGGTGCCTGCGCGCACGACTATGTGCGACATCGGCACGACCGGTGATATACAGACCTACACCACCACCGTGGATCTGACCGGCGACGGCCTGCCCGACTTCGTCGATGCCCGGGGCCTGCCATGGGTGGTCTACAAAGGCACGGCGCACTCGCCGTACTCGCCCACCAACGGGTGGGGCTTCGAGGCCGGCGTGAGCTGGTCGGCGCCCCGCATCTACACGCGCGAAACCATGCTCGGTGCCGCCCTCAACGGCTGGGACGGCAGCGCCAACCGCCAAGACTTGCTCGATATGAACGGCGACGGGCTGCCGGACTTGGTGCGCACGGCCGCCCCTGCCAACGACTTCACCTGGAAGGTCTGGTTCAACCGTGGCTGCACCGCCACCGGCTGCGGCTTCGGCCCTGAGGAGCTCATCGCCGGCAGTAGTAATGCCATCAGCTTCCAGACCGACGGCAGCAACATGGTGCTCGGCACCTTCGACATCAACGGCGATGGCTTGCCCGACACCGTCTACAGCCAGCGTACCCCCGGCGGCGGCTTTGCCGGCTACTGGGAGGTGTGGCTCAACCGCGGCCACGCCATCGATCAGTACGCCCAGTGGTCACTACCGGTGGCGGCCAGCTACATCCGCCACCGCAACAACAACGAGCCGCAGGACTACATCGGCGACTTCTTCGACCTCAACGGCGACGGCCTGCCCGATGTCATCGACTCCTCGAACTGGAGCCCGACCAACGGCAAGTGGCAGGTCTACCTCAACCGCGGCAACGGCTTCGCGCCGCAACCGCTCGACTGGAACGCCCCGGCGGAGCTGCTTCGCGACCGCAGCGAAGGCGGCGGCCGCACCTACCAGGACACCTTCGATGTCGATGGCGACGGCTTGGCGGACTACCTCGATTATCGCTCTGCCCCGTACCTGATCTATCACGCCGCCGACGGCGCCTGGCTGGCCAGCGGCAGCACCGTGGTCGCGAACGAGGACGGCGCCAAGCCCGATCTGCTCGAACGCATGGAGAACGGCCTCGACGCCGCCACCCTTTTGCAGTACCGCCCCTCGACCGCGTGGGATAACACCGGGGGTGACTTCATCACCGACCTGCCCTTCGCGCTGTGGACGCTGACCGGCATCGAGCGCCAAGACGGCATGTGCGATGCCCAGGGCGCCTGCACCGGCCCGGCCGGCAGCAGCCACAGCCTGGTGACCACGATTAGCTATCAGGACGGAAAGTTCGACACCGTCGAGCGCAGCTTTCGCGGCTTTGGCTTGGTGTGGAGTGAGGACGCTGATGACAGCGTCGCGCCGCGGCGCGGGGTGGCGACCTACTTCCATCAAAGCGCCGCGCTTGCCGGGCGCGTGCAGGAAAGCTGGACCTTTGATGCCGCCAACGGCGGCAGCCCGTGGACCACACCGCTGGCGCGGAGCGAGAACACCTGGGAGTGCGCCGATCCGATCACCGGCAGCGTCATTGGCTGCCCGGCCGAACCGGCGGGTGACGTCTGGGTGCGGCTGAGCCTTATCCGGCGCCAGGAGTTCTCCAACTACTCGATTGGGAGCGCGCGCACCTCGACCACGCAGAACCACAGCTGGCATCAGTGTAACGGCAAGCACTACGGCAACGTCGCCCATAGTTCGAGCGGCGGCACCGGCACCGAGCTGCGGGCTCACACCCACACCGACTACGCCTGCCTCGACACCGCCAGCGCCTACATCGCCGACAAGCCGCTGCGGGTGTGGGTGAACGCCAGCGACGACAGCACCGCGCTCGAAGAGAAGTGGTTCGTCTACGACGGCGGCGCGCTCGTCAAGGGCAACGTCACCAGTGTCTTCTCGTGGCTCGATCGCACCAGTGATCCCAGCCTGCCTGCCGGCAGCACCTGTCCGCAAGCGCCCCACGGCGGCAGCGGCGGCTGTGCCTCGGTGCAGTCGGCTTACGACGCCTTCGGCAACCTCACCACGGTGACCGACGCGCTCGGGCGCAGCACCACCACCGTCTACGACAGCGCCACGCGCAGCTATCCCTACCGCGTGATTCAGCCGACGGTGGACAAGCCCGCGCCCGAGCCGGATGTCACCTTCGAAGCCGCCATGCAGTACGATCCCGGGTGCGGCAAGCTGCTTTCACAGACGGTAAGCTACCCCTCGGGGCAGGACCCCGCGCTACAACCCAAGACGCGGCGCAGCTACGACAGCTTCTGCCGCCTCGAAGCTACCTATCCCGTCGATGAAGCCACCACCGGCTCAGCGCAGGAGTTCACCTACTACCTCGGAAACCTGCAAACCCCGTCGGCTACGGTGGTGGCCAGCCGCGAGCCCAATAACAGCTCCGGTTACCTCTACCGCAGCACCGTCAGTGACGCGCTGGGGCGGCCCTTGCAGCAAAAGCACGAGGCCGTCATCGAGGGCGGCAGCCTGGCCACGGTAGCCACCACCACCACCTACGGCGAGCGCGGCGCGGTGGCGGCGAGCTTTGCCCCGTTCACGCCGGGTGGGCTGCTCTACCAGTACACCAGCGTGCCGCCAGGCACGGGCGAGACCGGCCATGTCAGCGACGCGCTCGGGCGCGTTACCCAGACCACCAACCCCGACGGCTCGGTGCGTGTCGCCGAGTACAACGTGGCCTGGCAGATTACCACCAAAGACGAGTGCTACCAGGCCGGCTCCTGCGCCGGCGCCAAAGTGGTGGAGAAGCGCGACGCCTTCGGCCACGTCATCGAGAAGCAGCTCTACGCGCGCGCCGGCGGGCAGGACACGCTCAGCACGCGCACGCAGTACGGCTACGACGAGTTGGGCCGGCTGCGCACCACCATGCAGGGTGATGCCGCCTGCTGGAACAGCGCCTCCACCATCGTGCTCGACTACGACGCCTTTGGCCGCAAGCTGTCGCTGGACGACCCCGACTCCGGCTACTGGCGCTACGGTTACAATCTCGCCGGCAACCTGATCTACCAGGATGATCCGAAGAGCGGCCAGCACGTGCAGTTCTGCTACGATGCGATTAACCGCATCACCGCCAAGCACATCTTCGACAACAGCAGCGTGGATGACTACGTCAGCGGCATCTGCGGCTCGGCCGCACGCATTGCCTACAGCTACGACGCCGCCACCGTGCCCTACGGCTTCGGGCGGATGACCACGGTCGATGACGAGTCCGGTAGCACGCGCGTGCTCGCCTACGACGTGCGCGGGCGCCAGTTGAGCGCCGAGAAGCAGATCGACTTCAACAGCCACCTCACCACCGCCGTGACCGAGACCGCCTACGATGCCGCCGATCACGTCACCGAGATCACTTACCCCGACGGCGAAGTGGTCGCCTACGACTACGACGATGCCGGGCAGACGGTGGCCGCCACCTGCGTGGCCAATTGCACGGTCGGGCTGCCGGCGGCTTACCTGCAAAGCCTCACCTACGACCTCTTCGGCCGGCCGCGAATGGTCACTCATGGCAACGCTACCACCGACACCCGCACCTACGGCGACCAGAGCACGAACTATCGCCTAGCGACGCTCGCCACGCAGCAAGGCACCACCAGCCATCTCAACTTGAGCTACCCGCAATACACCGCCGGCGGGTTGCTGGCGCAGATCGGCGATCAGCGCGACCCCAGCGGGGCATTGAGCAACAGCGCCATTTTCGGCTACGACGGCGTGGGGCGCTTGACGGCGGTGAGCGGCAACCCGTATTTGAACGCCAGCTACAGCTATGACTATCTCGGCAACATCACCCAGAAGGAGGGCCGCACGTTCTACTACAACGACCTGAGCCGGCCGCACCGGGTGACGGCGATGCTGAACGGGGCGGCGTTCACGGCCTTCGAGCACGACGACAACGGCAACCGCAGCTCGAAGGAGAACCAGGCGCAGGTGTACAGCTACGACGCCGATGATCGGCTGAGTGCGATCACCACCGGGGCGCAGTTCAAGTACGACTACACCGGGCAGAAGACGGCGCAGGTCAGCGCCGGCAGCGAGACGCGCTACTACGGCAGCCTGGCCGAGGTCGCCGGCGGCTACCTGACCAAGCACTACTTTGCCGGCGGCTTGCGCATCGCCTCACAGCGGGTGGTAGCCAGCGGCTGGCAGATGTCTCGGGCAGCCAGCCGATGATTGTCGTGATCTTGCGCGATGATCTTGCTCTCCCCGTCTCCGCGTCTCTCATTCTCATCGTCTCCGTTCTTCTCATTGCTCCCTGGCGCAAGAAGCGCGTCGTCGCCGTCGCCGTGCGTCACGGGCACGTGATCTTGGTGTTGATCACATTCAGTGTGGCCACGCTGCCGGTGCCGCTCTTGATACAACCCGCATCGGCCCAGGTAGCAACCCCCACGCGCACGCCGACGCGGACCCCGACGCGGACACCGACCAGAACCCCGACCAGAACTCCAACCTTCACCCCCACTCGGACACCGACTCGAACGCCCACGCGCACTCCAACCCGGACCCCGACGCGCACCCCCACCCGCACCCCGACCCCGCCGATCACCGGCTTGTGGCACTACCACCTCGATCACCTCGGCTCGGTGCAGGTAATCACCAACAGCGCCGGCGCGATCCAGCAACAGATCCGCTACCGCCCCTACGGCGACATCCGCTACAAGACCGGCAGCACTTACAACCACTACGAATTCACCGGCTACGAGACCGAAGCCACCAGCGGCCTCGACTACGCCGGCGCCCGCTTCTACGACCCGGCGTTGGGGATGTTCTTAACGCACGATCCCGCCCGGCAGTTCGCCAGCCCGTACACCTACACCAACTGGAACCCGGTTAATCTGACCGATCCCAGCGGGGCGATGGCCGAATGGGCCATCGCAGCGATCATTGTCGCTGCGGTGTTTGCGGGCGCAAGCGCCACGGCAGCGGCAGTTGATGCGGCGATTCGGACCGGCAGCTTTCTGGAGAGCGTCAAAGCGGCGGGCGTTAGCCTGGCGATGAGCGGAGCCGGACCAGGGACGAGTTTCGGCTTGCAGCTGTTGGCCCCGAAGACCTTCGGGCATTTTGATGTGGAGGATTATGGCATCTCGCTGGCACCTCTGGCAGGCAGCGCCTACGGGAGCTACCAGGGTTTCCGTAGCGGCAGCTACGCCAGCGCCAGCGTCGCCGCCGCCGCCACCGCCTACGGCATCTACGGTGTCGCCAAAGCTGCCTACCAGAAGTACTATGCCGCCCAAGGGGGGAATGGCGGAGGCACCCAAGAGTCCCAAGGGGCAAGCGAGACTGCAAGTGCCACAAAGCACTCAGTTGACGCCATGGGTCGAGCGGAGGTCGATGCGGCACGCGCGGCGGGTTACGAACCTGCGACCAATGACATGAAGGTTCTTCATGCCGCCAACGCGTACTACGGGACGAGAGCTGCGGCGACTTGGCTTACCGGCGCGAGTAGCGGTCCCCTCCACTACGCGGGCCGGCTACTCGCAACTCCGTTCGTAACGCTGGGGGGAATCGGTTACGAGGTCTACACTGCATTCGCGCCCTTCGACGGGCAACCGTTCCTTGATTGGGTGTGGGATACGCCGGGTGATCTCGTCGCTAATACCTACGGTCAGCTCGTCTCGCTTACCGCGCCAAACAGCTGGGCGGTGAGTGCCATTCGCGGTGCGCAAGTGATCCCAGGCCCGAACCACGTCTGGATGCTAACGGGCGGCAGGGCGCCGATTATCAGCTCGCCGGGAGGACCGAATGGCCTCCCGCGATGAGGGTATCGCAGACGGCCGCTCAGTGGCCAGATGGTTGCTGGTTGCGGCCGTCTGCTTGGTCTCCATTTGCGCTAGCGCGTGCCCCGCGTCGGCCCCGGCTGGAAGCGCTTCCGATGTGCCATCGGAGATCTCGGAATTGCTCGGCAAGGACGTCATGATCAGCTTCAAGTGGTCGACGCCAACTTCTGTTCTTGAGTCGCTCACGCTAGTGGGCAGGCTCGTTCGAGTCGACGAGGAGGTCCTCGTGGTGGATGTCAAGAAGAGCATTCGAAGCGAGCAGCAAGAACAAGTTGTCGGCGCGCTCGAGAGACACGGAAAGCTCAAGCGCGACCCAGATGGCCATTTGGTATACGCGCTCCGAAGGGAGATCGCTGATCTGCGGCTGTATCCGAGAATCTGAACACCGCCCAAGGAGGAAATGGAGGAATCTCCCAGGAAGGGCAGCTACGATTTGCAGCAGATGAGTACGATCAGAGCTTCAGCGGTGTCGGGGGCGGTGGAAGAATCGGCCCTCACCGCATCATGTCGATCGACGTCAACCAGAGCGGCCCGATGACCCTCGCCGACCCGCTCGTTGAACAGGGCCGCATATCGAGTGGTTTCGTTCGAAGAGATGGAAGCTATCACGGCGGCTTAGACATCGGTGCGCCAGAAGGGACTCCGATCTATGCCGCCGAGAGTGGTGTGGTTAGCTATGCCGGTCCGCGAACCGGGTACGGGCGGTACATCGACATCCAGCATTTCGGTTATGACGTGGTAACCCGGTACGGCCATGTTAGGGGCTTCGCCCCTGGAATTGGCCCCGGCTCGACGGTCGGTAAAGGCGAGCTATACAGGCGCCTACGTAGGGAACGTCGAGCGACGGCAGTTGGGGGCTGGATGACGAGCAGTACAGCACGCCGCCGCACTGCGCTACCGGCACGGTGCAGCTGGCAGCCAATACTTGGTGCCGCATCGAGACCCGCGCCGACGTCGCCGGCGGGCAGTGGTCGGCGACGCTGTACAGCGATGGCGGCAACGCGCTAGAAACACTGAGCTGCACCAAGACCATGACGGCATCGTGCAACCACGTGGCCTTG
>JACQVA010000171.1 GCA_016210005.1 Deltaproteobacteria bacterium
ACCGCCCGCCGCTCGGCTTGACCCTCTCCCTGCTGCTTCCTGTCCACGGCTCTGGTTCTGCCATAAACGCCCCCACAACGCCAGCGCCGCTCCCACGCTTCAGCAACATCGCGGGCTTAGCCGACTATGACAGGACCCTGCTTCGAGCCCAGGCCCAAGAAGCCGCCAGCGGCTTCGGCGACCTGGCGCGCTTGCTGCAGCAGCTCCGTCTTGAGCGCGTCCCGCTGTTCGGCCGACAGCGTCGTGCAGAGGCTCGCGATGTACTGCTCCCACATCTTCCTCAGCCTGGTGTGCGGCCGCTCCGACAGGCAGCTCGCGAGAAGCTTGTGACCGGCGCTGGTCTCTTCCAAGCCGGCCGCCTTCGCGGCGGTGAGGATCGCCTGTTTCTCGGCGTCCTCCACCTTGCCGTCGGCCCACGCGACTTCGACCAGGGGCACGAGCGACAGTGCGGTCAGAGTGTCCGCGCTGATCCCCAATGCCACCAGCTGATCGAGGAGGACGTCATCCGTGATATGCGACGCTGCGGCGAGCGCCGCGCGCGCTGCCCGCCGCTGCTCGTCGGTGCGACGCCGCGCTATGAGCGCGGCGTCCTGGCGGCGAAAGAAATCGTCCTCAAGTGCCTTTCTCCGGTCCCCGAACAACTCGTTACTCATGCTCAACTCCTTCTCGGCCGGTGGCGCGCGTGCGGCTCTTCACCACCTGACAGCCTGCTGCTGATAGGCTGATAGCGCTTACTGGATACTGGATAACGGAGGCGCGCGATGCCTTCGATCTCCGTCTTCCGTCGCCCAATCTGAAGACGTGGTAAAGCATAACGCGATCTCCCGCAACTCACCGAAACCCGCCCACCGCAGCACGGCTGCCACCACCGACCGCGGCGGCGCGCCGCGCGGGTGGCCGTTGCTCGCGCGCGCCAGGGCTGCCTCCTCCGGTGCCGGCGCGCTCGATTGTGGCGAACTCACAAACGCGCACCGCAGGCAGTGGCGCGCATCGCCGGGCGTCGTGGCGTAGCAGGTCCCGTGCAGTGATCGGCGGCAGCGCGTGCACGCGGCGGTCACGTTATCGTCGATCCGGCGCACGTTCCAGGTGCGGCCGTGGATCGCTACGCGCACCACACCCTTCCGCTGCACCCGCTCCGCCACTTGCTCAACCAACAGCTGGCGATCGTATGGCTCACGCGCCGGCAGCACGATGCCACCGCCGGCGAATGTGACATGGGCTGCGCCGTTCATGACTGGTCCTCCGTCGGCACAAAGCTGGGGCTGTCTTCCGTCGGGTGCATTCGTGCGAGCGCACGGGCCACTGCCCGCTGGGCGCGGTCGGCTCCGCGGTCGATCGCCGTTTCGAGGTCGGTGGCGGTGTCCTCGACCACGACCTCCCCGCCGCGACGAAGCTTCACGACGATGCGGCACTGCTTGTCGACGCCGCCGCGCGGACCGTTGAGGTCGGCGAACTGAACGGTCACGCGGTCGATGCAGTCCGCGAACCGGCTCAGCGCAAAGCGCAGGCGCCGCTCGATCCGCTCGATCACCGCCGGTGCCAGGAGCAGGTTCCGTCCCTTGATGTGGAGCTGCATACGATCCTCTTTCAGAGCTTTCTGAGCACATCTTATTCAAGGTCAGTCGCGCCTGATTCCATCAGGAAGGACTACGACACCACGCGCGGAACGTCGCCAGTAGCCTTCTCTTTCGCCGCAACTGGTTGAGTGACCACGGGCGGCCACAGAAGCGAGGCCAACACCGACACGCCAAGGAGAGTAGCCACGGCGCCGAGCGAGACGGCAATCGGGATGGGGTACAGGTCCACCAGGAGCATCTTCGTCCCGACAAAGGCGAGCACCAGCGCCAGACCGGGCTGCAGATAGTTCAAGCGCTGCACCGCACCCGCCAGCAAGAAGAACATCGCGCGTAGTCCGAGAATGGCGCAGATGTTCGACGTGAAGACGATGAACGGATCCCTCGTCACGGCGAAGATCGCCGGGATCGAGTCGATCGCGAACACGAGGTCGCTGGTCTCAATGCAGACCAGCACGAGCAGCAGCGGGGTCGCATATCGCTTCCCGGCTTTCACCACCGTGAAGCGCGATCCGTGGTACTCGGGGACCGACGGTATGAATCGCCGAAACAGCCGGAACAGCGGGTTGCGTTCCGGGTGCTCTTCGACGTCGCGTCGAAGGAGCATCTTGATGCCGGTCAGGACGAGGAAGGCGCCGAACACGTACATGACCCAATGGAACCGCTCGATCAGGGCCGCGCCCACCACGATGAAGAGCGCGCGCATGATGAGCGCGCCCAGAATGCCCCAGAACAGCACGCGGTGCTGATACGCCGCGGGGACGGCGAAGGCCGAGAAGATGACCAGGAAGACGAAGATATTGTCGACCGCGAGCGCCTTCTCGATCAGGTAGCCGGTGAGGAACTCGAGGCCGCGCTCGTTGCCGAACTGCACGTAGACCCAGGCGCAGAAGAGCAGGGACAGCGCAATCCAGATCACGCTCCACACCATGGCCTCGCGGAAGCGAACTTCGTGCGCGTTGCGGTGGAAGACGCCCAAATCGAGCACGAGCATGGCGAGAATGAAGCCGATGAATCCGATCCAGAGGGCCGGGGTGCCTATGCTGAGTGTGTCCATTGCTGCCCAATATAGAAGTCGGCTGATCGATGGTCCAATAGATAATGCGAGTGCAACGCATCGGAAAACCCGATATAGGGCCAGACGCCCATGGAGTGGCTGAACTACCATCACCTGCTGTATTTCTGGACCGTCGTGCACGAGGGGAGCGTGTCGCGTGCAGGCGCGCGCCTGCGGCTGGCGCAGCCCACCATTAGCGGCCAGCTGAGAGCGCTGGAGAACGTCCTCGGGGAGAAGCTCTTCAGGCGCGTCGGCCCCAAGCTGGTGCTGACGGAGGTCGGGCAGATCGCCTATCGCTACGCGGACGAGATCTTCTCGCTGGGGCGCGAGCTGCAAGACACACTCAAGGGACGACCGGTGCGACGGCCGGCCCGAGTGATGGTCGGCATTGCGGATGTCGTGCCCAAGATGATCGCCTATCGCCTCCTCGAGCCGGCGCTGCAGCTAGAGGAACCGGTCCGGATCATCTGCCAGGAGGACAAGTCCGAACGCCTCCTGACCGAGCTGGCTCTCCATACCTTGGACGTGGTGCTGAGCGATGCGCCAATCGGGCCCAGCATCAAGATCCGGGCCTTCAGCCATCTGCTCGGCGAGTGCGGTGTGACGTTCCTTGGCGCAGCGAGGCTTGCCCGGAAGTATCGGCGCGGCTTCCCTCGCTCGCTCGACGGTGCACCGGTCTTACTCCCGACGGACAACACGGCGTTGCGACGTTCGCTCGAGCAGTGGTTGTGTCCTTCCGGTGAGCATGCATGCGCGCTGACGTCGCGTTCGACTAACCTCCCCGGCCATCTCGACGAGAGGAGGATGGTCGAATGGCAAGGGAGA
>JACQVA010000172.1 GCA_016210005.1 Deltaproteobacteria bacterium
CCGTCATGCCCGCAATCCTTAGAGCCTGCCCCCGCGAAGGCGTGGGGCGGGCATCCAGGGGCGGTGGGGCTCCGGATGGATTCCCGCCTTCGCGGGAATGACGGAGGGAAATCTGCGCGCGACGCCAAGACTTTCGGCCATCGTAGTTCAGAGAACAAGCCCGCGCTGGTTTCGCGTCGGAGACAAGCAGCGCCAAGAAACCGGCCTCGGATGGGGCGATCCGTGGCGGCTCGGGGTTTGCAAGGCAGGGAGCCGGAGGGAGCCTATGCCGCCGTCGCCGCCACAACATCGGATCCTGTTCAGCGAGCCCATCATCGCCGGCCGCATCGAGCAACTGGCACGGGTGATCGGCGGCGACCTACCGAGCGGGTTCGCACCGGTGGTCATCGGTCTACTCACCGGTAGTTTCGTATTTGTCGCCGACTTGGTACGCGCCCTGGCCCGTGGCGGCGTGCAGCCGCAAGTCGACTTCCTCGGAGTCGGCCACTATGGCGAAGCAACGCAGTCGAGCGGGATGGTCACGGTCTACAAGAACCTGCGCGTCGATGTCCGCGGCCGGCCGGTCCTCCTGGTGGACGACATCGCCGACTCCGGGCTCTCCCTCCACGCTGCACGGGCGCATGTGCTGGCGCAGCACCCGCTGTGGCTGCGCACCTGCGTGTTGCTCAACAAGCCGGCGCGGCGGACGGCGGAGGTAGCCACCGACTACGTCGGCTTCGAGGTGCCGGACGTCTGGCTCATCGGCTACGGCCTCGATGCCGGCGGGCAGGGCCGGGCGTTACCCTACATCGCCATCCTCGAGTCGGACCAGAGCACGACATGAGTCTTGCACACCGCGATTTCAGCCCCGCCGCCCAGACGCCGGGCGGAGACGCGGGCGGCGATCTCGCACACTGCATTGCGGTGGCACGCGGTGAGGAGCCGGCTGACCTGGTGATCACCGGCGGGCAGGTGGTCAACGTCTTCTCGGCCGAGGTTCACCCAGCGGACGTGGCCATTAGCGGCGGCCGCATCGTCGGCTTCGGCTCGTATGTCGGCCGGGAGCGGATCGATGCCCGCGGCCGCTTCATCGCGCCGGGATTCATTGACGCGCACATTCACTTGGAATCGACCCTGCTCACGCCGGCGGAACTAGCGCGGGTGATCGTGCCCCTCGGAACTACCACCGTGGTAGCCGACCCGCACGAGCTCGCCAACGTGCTCGGATTAGATGGCATCAACTACCTGCTGGCGGCCTCGCGTGACCTGCCGCTGAGCGTGTTCGTCCGCGGCTTCGGCCTGCACGCCGGCGCACTGGCCTCCACCGTCGCCCACGACTCGCACAATCTGGTGGTGGTCGGCACCAATGACGGCGACATGCTCGCGGCGGCCCGCGCCGTCGAGCAACAGCAGGGCGGTCTGGTGGCGGTCAAGGACGGGGCGGTGCGGGCAGCGCTGCGGCTACCCATCGCCGGGCTGATGGCGGACACGCCGCTGGAACATGTGCTCGGTGCACTGGGCCGTCTTCTCGATGCGGCCCGGCAACTTGGAACCACACTGAGTGATCCGTTCATGACGATCTCATTCCTCGCCCTGCCGGTCATTCCCGCGCTACGTCTCACCGACCGCGGGCTGGTCGATGTGCAGCGGCTCTGCTTCGTGCCGCTGTTTGGCGAGAACTGAGAGCCGGGAGGAAAGCAACGATGTGCCGGTGGCCGCGACGAAGGAGGGCGAGAGCACCGCTTTCGCCCAGATTGGAAGGTCGAGCGCATGGTGTCATTGCTGAGGGGTGGAGCAGTGCTCCACCGCTTTGCGATGCTTTCACAGCCTCTGAGCCTTGGTGGCACAGCGCGAAGATGTCACACTCAAATCGACAGAGGAGGATCTCGTGATGCGACAAGTTCACCGTCGGTTTCAATTCCGCTGGCAAATGGGGTTGCTCGCCGGCGTGGCCACGGTGGCCACTCTCGGCCTGCAAGCGCGCCGGGGCTGGGGTTTCGCCGAGGACATCACCACCGTCCCTTCCGGGTCGCACAGCACGTTTCACTACGAGTTCACCCGCACCTTGGCCCGCGCGGCGGGTTTCAGTGCCGCCGACGCCGACTTCATCGCCATCACCGATGCCGCTACCGACACGGGTGCGTTTACCGGCGATCAGGAGGCCAGCGTGTCCGTGGAGTTGGCCGGAACCGAACGCCTGAGTCAGACGGGCATGTACTACCACGAGGCGCGGCGGCACTCGGCAAATGCCACCGGCGCTTACACGTACCCCGGTGGCCGCGACACCTGCGCTTACTTCAATGACACCTCCGACCCGTGCGCCGCGCTCGCCGAAGTCGATGAGGTGGAGCTGTGGGCGGTCTACGGCACAACCACACCGGTGCTCGGCGTGCCGACGCTGGCGCTCAACGGCGGCGAGCCGGCGGCGGTAGCCTCGCACAGCTTGGCGGCGCTGGGCGTGTACTTGCACCAGCTCGCCGACTCCTACTCGCACGAGGCCTGCATGCAAGCGGCACAGGTGCGTGTGCACCAGCCCTCGCCATCCGAGTGCAACGCGGCGTATTGGCACGAAGTCGCCGAGTTCGGCCCCTCGTCGAGCGACGTCGGCGTGCCCTATACGATCGAGGCCGGCAAGGCGACCTGGCAGGTGCTGAAGTGGTTTCGCGCCCAGAACGGCTTGCCCGAGGCTGCACTGTGGACCGACGAGCGGGCCGAGACTTTCATCACCGCCTGGGCCAAGCACGACCATGCCGGTGATCGGCGCGACTTCGCCGTCAACGCCTACCGGCTGCTGATCGCGGAGGCAACTCCCACCCTCACGCAGGAGCCGCCACCTACGCCCAGCGCCACACCGGTGCCGTGCCTGGGTGATTGCGGCGGCGACGGCGAGGTTACGATCGACGAGCTGGTCACCGGCGTCAACATCGCCCTCGGCACCAGCGCACTGAGCGAGTGCCCGGAATTTGACCGCGACAACAACGGCGAGGTAACCGTTGAAGAGCTGGTAGCTGGGGTCAACAACGCGCTTGGCAGCTGCGCGTAGCGGCTGCACCACGCCCGACCCTTGCTCGTCAGCGGCGACCGGCCTCTCGGTCGCGCGGCAAGGGGCCGGTGCCGAGCAGAACCAGCCAGAGAAAGAACGGCAGAGCGACCAAACCCGCCAGCATGACGAACACCGAGAGCACGTCCGCCAACGCCTTGGTCACGCCGGTGCGTGATTCAAGCATCAAGGGCGAAGCGCTGACCACGGCAACGTCCACGGCGTAGATAATGCCCATCCCGGTTAGCGCGGCCCGCAGCCTCGCCAGCAATGGCGGCCCCGAAGAAGCCATCACCAGGGCGATAAACGGCACTACTCCGGCCAGCGACTCGCGCAGATTGAGCGGCATCGCCAGCCGGCGCGTGCCGGCGATGAACACCGCGGTCACGTGCCCGGCTTGGCTCGACACTTCCACACTCAGCCCGGCGCTGAGGGCGGCGACAGCGCGGACGCAGAACAGCACCATGTGCGAATACATCGCGGCGCCGCCGGCCAACCACAGCGCGAACAGCGCTGCCGCTGCCGCCAGAAATCTAACCAGAAACCACATGCTGCCGCTCGACCCGCTCGCGCCAGGCTACCGCCAACAGCGCAATCAACAACACGAACGCCCCTTGCCACAGGTACTCGTGAAAATAGGTGAACAGCGCCGGCCAGCGCGCGCCGATCGCGGCCAGCGTGGCCAAGCGCGCCACGTTGACCGCCTCGATGATGGCAACGCCGGCGGCAACGCCCAGCAGCCGCTGGCGGGCACTGGCCGGATACGCCAGCACAAAGGCGGCCCAGATCACCAGAAAGAAGACGCCGGTGCATTCATGATTGATCACCAGCTCGGCCTCGGCGCCGATCGCGATCACCTCGCCGACCGCTTGCACGCGGGTACCCAGCGCCCGCGCCCCGAGCGCGGCGCCGGCCGCGATCGCCGCTTGCAGCGGCTCGAGCCGCTCGTGCAGCCGGCCGAGTGAGAAGGCCAGGCTGCCAACGAACAAATAGGCGAAGAAGCGCAGGCCGAACCACGGCTGCCAGCGCTTGCCCCCGGCGTTGTCGCCGGCATGCGTGACGTCAGCTGGCGCGACCGAAGTCCGCTTCATGGAGGGAGGTCGCCGCTCTAGAGCAGGGTTTCCGCCAACAGGCGCAGCACCCGCGGGTCGCGCGTGCCCACCAGCAGGCTCTTGATGCCGCACTGCTGCCAAGCTTGCAGGCGGTCGCGGATGCGATCGGCCGAGCCGGCCAGCGAAATCTCATCCGCCAGCTGGTCCGGCACGGCGGCAAACGCTTCGGCGCGCTTGCCGGCGAGAAACAACTCTTGCACCCGCCGCGCCGAATCGCCGTAACCGAGTCGCTCGATCAAGTTGAGGTGGAAATTTCGCCCCCGCGCCCCCATGCCTCCGATGTAGAAGCCGAGCGCCATCTTGATCGGGTAGAGCGCTTGCTCCAAGTCGTCGTTGAGGCTGGCGGTGACGGTGGCGGCAACGTCGAACTCGGGTTTCGCTTGGCGCAAGGAGTCGGCGTAGATGTCCATCTTGTAGGGCGAGACGAACAGCGGCAGCCAGCCGTCGGCAATCTCGGCAGCGAGCGCGACGTTCTTCGGCCCCTCGGCACCGAGGTAGATCGGGATGTGGCTGCGCAACGGGTGCACGATTAGTTTCAGCGGCTTGCCCAACCCGCTGCCACCTTGGTACGGCAGCTGATAGTGCTCGCCTTGGAAGCTCACTGGCTGTTCGCGCCGCAGCATGGCGCGGAAGACCTCGACCCACTCGCGGGTGCGGCCCATCGGCTTGGGGAACGGCTGGCCATACCAGCCCTCGACCACCTGCGGCCCCGAGACGCCGATACCGAGCAGCAGCCGCCCGCCCGATAAGTGGTCGATGGTCACGGCCGTCATCGCCGCACACGCGGGGGTGCGAGCGGAGAGTTGCATCACCGCGGTACCGAGCTTGATCTTGGTGGTACGCGCCCCGATCCAGCACAGCGGCGAGAAGCAGTCCGAGCCATACGCTTCCGCCGTCCAGACCGAGTCGAAACCCAGACGTTCCGCCTCCAACACGAGATCAATCGGATCTTCTGGACCCATCATCCAGTAGCCGATCTGCAAACCGAGCCGCATGTTCACTCCCTTCGCCTCGCCCTGAGCGACCCCGCCGGCGAATTCGCCGGCTTGGAGCGCCCATGAACCCCGCTCAGGCTGAGGCGGCCGCGCAGCGGCCGTCTCGAAGCCGGTTCACGGGCAGGTCGCACTACAGCGCCGCGTCTCCTCTAGCAGGTTGGCAGTGGGCATCAAATCAGCGGGTAGCCTCGGCTTTGCCCTTACCCTGGGGTGTGCCGGCTTTTGCTTGACCATCACCGCCATAGTCTGTAGAGCAGCGATGCCCTGGAGGGAACTATGAGACGGTATGTACCGTGGCTAGTCGCAGTTGGCCTCATAATCCCGCGCCTGGCGCAAGGGATCCCATACGTTTACGTCGCCAATGCCGATTCGGACGACGTTACGGTCATCGATGCTGCCACCAATGCGGTAGTGACGGTCGCCGCCGACATCGAGCCCCGCAATCCGGCGGTCAGCCCGACCGGCTCGCGCGTGTACGTACCGAACCGGCACGCCGACAATGTTACGGTCATCAACGGTGTGACCAACGCCGTCATTACGACCATCAGCGATCCTGGGTTCAACGAGCCGTATAGCGCGGCCGTGAGTCCGGATGGGAGTCGCGTATACATCGCAAACAAGAAGGGCGGCACCCTCTTCAACGGGAGTCTCACCGTGATCAATGCCGGCAATAATACGGTGATCACGACCATCGAAGATGCGTGTTTTGGGTCGCCCGAGTGGGTCACCGTCAACCCCGCCGGCGCACGTGCCTACGTCGTCAATCGCCAATCCGACAGCGTTTGCATCGTCGATACCGCCGGCAACAGCGTGGTCGGCTCGGTCAGTGTCGGCAGTGAGCCGCGCTCGGCCGTGGTCAGTTGTGACGGGGCTTTCGTGTATGTCGCCAACAACGCCGGCAACCCCGATGTCACTCGGATTCGAACGTCAGATAACTCCGTGTTTGGTATTGACTTCACCGGGTCTGCCAACCCGCGCAACATGTCGATGACACCGGACGGCAGCAAGGTGTACGTCGGCTTACAGAATAACTCGCTGGGCATCATAGATACCGCTGCGGCTACCGCCAGCAAGCTGACTTTGGCGGGTGCGTCGAGCACCTACGGCACCGCGGTGACGGCGGATGGCGCACTCGTATTCGTCACCGACGAGTCCACCGGAGACGTCCACGTCGTCGCCGCCGCCACCGACACCGAGATCACCGGCGCTGGTTTTCCGATCGGCGCGGGCACTACGCCCCGCGGCCTCGCCACCGCCTTCGCTTGTCGCCGGGTGAGCCGCGCGGCCGCGCCGATGTCGTCGCCGCTGGCGCTGCTCGTGACGGTGGTTATGCTGGTTGCGGTCGGCACCGGCTACCGGCGCGTTGTCCGCGCGCGTCCCGCCGAGCCTGTCATGTCCTGACCAGGACCGCCGCAATCTGCCGCGCCAGTGTCGCGCTGGCGCAGTCTGCCGCGCGCCGCTCCCTAGGAGTTGAACCTCGCCGCGCTGTCTCGGCGGGACCGCCCCCACCTTGACGGGTGCGCGCGGGTGCGCTCAAGTACGTGGCGAAGTAACACCGGGCGGAGAGGCAGCATGGGCAGGCTGATCATCACTGGCGGGCGGCGATTGCAGGGGCGGATTCGGGTTGCCGGCAACAAGAACGCCGCCGCCCCGGTGCTGGCCGCCAGCCTGCTCACCGAGCACACGGTGCGACTGGGCAACATTCCGCAGATCGAAGACGTCGCCATCTTCGCCGAGATGCTGCGCGGCCTTGGTGCCACGATCGAGCCTGACGGCGAGTGGTGGCAGGTCAACACCGCCCGGGTGCATTCACCGCGACCCGATCGGCGACTCGGCCGCCAGATTCGCATGTCGCTGCTACTGGCCGGCCCGCTACTGGCGCGCTTCGGGCGCGTGGCGTTGCCCTTCCCGGGCGGCGACGTCATCGGGCGACGCCGCGTCGATACCCATCTGCAGGCACTGCAAACCCTGGGGGCGACCGTCGAGGTCACCCGCGAGGGCTATCGCCTGGCGGCGGCGCGACTGCGCGGCGGCGAGATCTTCCTCGATGAGATGAGCGTCACCGCCACCGAGAATGCAGTACTGGCAGCAGTTCTGGCCGAGGGCCGCACGCTGATCCGCAACGCGGCCTCCGAACCGCACGTGCAAGACCTCTGCAACTTCCTCAACGGCCTGGGCGCACGCGTCGCCGGCATCGGCACCAACCAGCTCACGCTCGACGGCGTCACCTCGCTCGGCGGCGGCGAGTTTCGCATCGGCCCCGACTATATCGAGACCGGTAGCCTCATCGGCCTGGCGGCCGCTACCGGCAGCCCGCTGCGCATCGTCGACTGCCGGCCGGCCGACCACGCCATCACCCGCATCATGTACGGCCGGCTCGGCATTCAGTGGGCGGCCGAAGGCGATGACATTGTGGTGCCCGAAGGCCAACGCTTGGAAGTGATCGACGACTTCGGCCACGCCATCCCGAAGATCGACGACGCACCTTGGCCGGGTTTTCCGGCGGATCTCATCCCGATCGCGCTGGTGATTGCGACCCAAGCGCGCGGCTCGATCTTGATCCATGAGAAGTTGTTCGAGAGCCGGCTGTACTTCGTCGATCGGCTGATTCAGATGGGTGCACGCATCGTCTTGTGCGACCCCCACCGCGCGATGGTGGTAGGCCCGGCCAAACTCTACGGCCAGGACATGTCCAGCCCCGACATCCGCGCCGGCATGGCCCTACTCATTGCCGCGCTCTGCGCCGAGGGCCGCAGCGTCATCCGCCACGCCCAACAGATTGACCGCGGCTACGAGCGTATCGACGAGCGCCTGAGCTCACTCGGCGCCGAGATTCGCCGCGAGTGACACACCGCTACCACTAGTGTTTTCGACTATTGCGCCGGTGGCACCGGCCCAAGGTCGCGCTCCGCCGGCGGCGGTACTTCTTCGTAAGCTATCCATTGCGCCGCGGCGGTCAGGGCCGCGCGCACCGTGCTCAAGAAGTCCGGCACCGCCAGAATCACGATGACCGCCGCGCGCCGCTCGATCGTGCGCACGACCGCGATCCCCTCGTACGATTCGATCAAGAACTTCAGCAGCGCAATGTCGCCGGGGGCGACCCGCAAATAGATCGGCACGACCTCGGCGGCCCTCATTCGACCGCCCCCGCGGGTACGGCGACGCGGAAGATCGACCCCTTGCCGACTTCGCTGCTGACGCTGATTTCACCGCCGAGCAGCTCGACCACGCGCTTGACCAAGTACAGACCCAAACCAACTCCGCCGCGGGCTTGCCCGGCCCCTTGTTGAAACATGCCGAAAATGTGCGGCAGCTCCTCCGCGGGGATGCCGCCGCCGGTATCGGCGACCGCCAGCTCGATCCGCCGCCGGCCGGGCAGGTAGCGCGCGCTCACCGTCACCGCCCCCGCGCGCGTGAACTTGAGGGCGTTGCCGACCAGGTTGCGCAGAATCAACTTCAGTTTCTCCGGATCACCGCGCACCTCCGGAGCACCGGCCATATCCCAGTGCACCGGCACGGCCCCCCAGTCCGGGTGATCCTCCAACTCCACCAGCAGCTCACTCCACAAGGCCTCGAGGTTGAGGGGCACCGACTCAACCGGCACGCGGCCGGCGTCGAGCCGATTCAGATCGAGCGTGGCGTTGATCAGCCCGGCCAGGCCCAGAGTGGTGATGCGGACACGGCGCAGGGCATCGCGCTGGTCGGTGGTCAGCGGCCCCAGTAAGCCGTCGAGCTGGATGTCGGTGTAGCCGAGGATCACATTGAGCGGCGTGCGCAGGTCGTGCGAGACCGAGGCCAAGAAATCGGTTTTCAACCGGTCCGCACGCCGCAGCTCTTCCAGCAGATAGGCGTTCTCGACCGCCACCGCCACCTGCATGGCGAAGATCTCCGCCCGCTCCTGTAAGCGCGCATCGAGGCAGCCGGGGGCGTCGGGCTCGCAGAACCCCAGCAGGCCGATGGGCGCATGCCGCCCAAGCAAGGGCAACAGCAGCACCGTCGGCTGCTCGCTAGCGCGGCCGCCGGCGTCGAGCAGCAGCGGGCGCTGCGTGCGCAAGGCATCGCCGAGCGGGCTGGGCTGACCGAGCGACCACTGTTCAGCACCGTCGAGGAATGGCGCGCCTGCCGCAGCCACTACCACCAGCCTGGCGTTCTCCACCAGGAACAGCCTGGCACTGCTGACACCCAGCAAGCGGCGGCCTTGGGCGCAAACCATCGGGCACAACGCCTCCAATGTCGGCGCCGCGTGCAACGCCAGCGACACCTGTGCCAGCGTCTTCTGAAACGCCGCCGCCTCGCGCAACTCCATCTCCGCTTGGCGGCGCGCGCTCACGTCGCGCGCCACCCCCGCCACCAGCGGCCGCCCGTCCTCGGCCTCGATGACAGCGGCGGCAAACTCGACTTGTCCCTCGCTTCCGTCCTTGCGCCGGATGGTCATCTCCCACGGGTACGCCATCTGAGCGCCGGCGATCGCGCTGGCGATGCGCGCCTGATTGCGGCGGTAGTCCTCCGGGCTGAGCAAGTGGCGCGCGTTCAGCTTCTCCAGATCTTCACGCGAGTAACCCGTGGCTCCGTGAAAGGGCGGGTTGACGAAGACAAAACGCCCGTCGTGATCGTGAACGTAGAAGATATCGCCGGTTTGTTCCAACAGGCGCCACCATAGTGACTCAATGGCCACCGGTGCTACCGCCGGCGCTGCCGGCGAGCGTGCAGCGGGACTCTTGGCGACTGGCCGCTTCATTGGCCAAGGCAACTAGCGCCACTGCCGCCCGCTTGTCAAAGCCCGCGCCAGCGCTCCCACAGCTGAAACAACATGAGTTTCTGATACTCGAAGACCACGCGCCGGGCCTGCATGCGGTCGCGCCACCAGCTCGCGGGATCGAAGGGGTCGTAGCGCGAAGCACAGACTACGAATTGCACCCGCGCCCCGCCGATCGCTCGAAACGTCAACCCGGCGCGATAGGAGTGCAGCTTGGAGGTCACCAGCAGAGCCCGCCGGATTCCCGCTTGTTGCAGAAAGTCGACAATCAGACTCGCCTCCCGGCGGGTGCTGCTTGCTATGCCGTCTGCCGTGATAATAGCGCTGCGGGGCACTCCGAGTTGCGTTGCAATCGAAATATTGAGCCCGTGCGAGCTCGGTATATCGCCCCCCAAGGAGCGCAACGCCGCCATCCCCGGCGGCTCGCTCTCGCGCGTCAGCACAATCAACGGCGCCAGTCCGGCGCGATACAGCGCCACCCCTTCGAGCATGCGATCGGGAACCGAGCCGGATATAACCACGATAGCATCGGCCGCCACTCGCGGCTCGTCAGCAATCAGCCGTTGCGCCACCCGGGTCAGCACTGCCTGCCGGTTGGCGTATGCCGACAGGCC
Organism: Deltaproteobacteria bacterium; assembly: GCA_016210005.1. NCBI lineage: Bacteria > Pseudomonadati > Myxococcota > Myxococcia > Deltaproteobacteria bacterium. Next base: position 10,497 of record JACQVA010000172.1, read on the forward strand.
GGCAGCCGCCACGACCGCGGCCAACCAGATGAGCCAGTGCCGCCTCACCGGCACGGCCTCCGGCCCTGCCCGCCGACCGGCGCACACAACCCTAGCGATCGCCCTTGCCGGCACCGCCGGCTCTTGCTACTCGGTGCAGCGATCGGAGGTGATGAGATGCGACGATTGGTGGCAGTGCTGCTGGCGGCCGCGCTACTCACGGGCGTGGGTACCGGCCTGGCGGAGGAACCGAATGCGGCGATCAAGGCGGAACGCGAGCGGCTCGAACAGGAGCAAAATCGCATCCGCACCGAGCAGAAGAAACTCAATGACCAGATGCGCGAAGTGCGCCGCGAGCTGCTCAAGCTGCGGCTGAAGGAGCGCGGCCTGCCGACGCAACGCTTCGACAAGCCGCCCGGCGCGGCCCAGCAACCCGACGCAGCACCAACGCCTTCGAAGTAGTTCACCGCACGCGCGTCCTTCGCGCTGCGTTGTATGACACAGCCGGGCGGCGGCGCAAAGTCGCTGCCCCGACCGCGGCGCTTGCTCTGCGGCGGTGGCCTGCCATATCGTGGCCCCATGCCGGATGAGCGCCAGCTGCTGGGCGCCGAGGGAGAACGGGCCGCAGAACAATTCCTGCGCCGCCACCACTATCGCATCCTCCAGCGCAATTACCGCTGCGCCGCCGGCGAGATCGATCTGGTCGCGCTCGACAGAACCACCGTGGTCTTCGTCGAGGTGAAGACCCGCACGCAGGAAAGCTTCGGAAACCCCCTCGAAGCCGTCGACCAGCGCAAGCAACGTCAAATGGTACGGGCGGCGCGCTACTTCCTGAGTGAGCACCGCCTGCACGAGCGCGCCGTCCGCTTCGACGTGGTCGGGGTGTGGTGGGAAGGGGAACGTGTCACCTGCGAGCTGGTGCAACACGCCTTCGAGCTCGGCGACTGAGCCGGACTGCTACAGGCAACCGGCCACCGCCGTGAAGGCGGCGTTGCCGCCGGCGTCATGGCCGATTTCCAGCACGTCCTCCAACTTGGCGAGCTGACGCACTAGCTGCTCCAAGCGCTGGTCTTTGTTCACCAGCAACAGCACCACGCTGCGCGCCCCGCCGGCGACGTCATCGGCCGGCAGGCACACGATCCCCTCGACGTTGAATGCCCGGCGGGCAAACAGGCCGCAGATATGCGACATCACCCCGGGATGGTTGCGCACCAGCAGCCGCAGCACCACCCCCGCCGGCACGGCCACCTGGCGGCGGCCGCTCGCACCCGGGTTTCCTTGCACGCCTCGCTCAAGCTGCGCTTGCATGGCTCGCTCCTTCGATCATCTCGCGGTTAGCGGCGCCCGGCGGCACCATCGGATAGACGTTGGCATCGTGGGCGATCGGGACGTTGACCAGGCCCGGCCCCGGCTCCTGCAAGGCCCGGTGCAACACCGCCAGCGGTTCGGCCACCGCACCGAGGTCGCAAGCGCTGACGCCGAACCCGCGGGCAATGGCGGCGAAGTCGGGCTCGGCGTGGAAACGCGAAGCATGGTAACGGCCGCCGTAGAAGAGCTGCTGCTGCTGGCGCACCAGGCCGAGGTGGGCATTGTTGAGCAGCACCACCTTCACGTTCACGCCCTCCTCGGCCGCGGTGGCGAGTTCCTGGATGTTCATCAGCAGGCTGCCGTCACCGCTGAAACACACCACCGTGCGCTCGGGCATGGCCAAAGCGGCGCCGATGGCGGCCGGCAGTCCGAAGCCCATCGTCCCGAGTCCGCCGGAGGTGAGCCATTGCCGCGGCCAACTGAACGGGAACGCTTGCGCCGCCCACATCTGATGCTGGCCGACGTCGCTGGCGACAACAACGTCATTACCGAGGCAAGCAGCGCTCTGACGAATGGCACCGTAGGGTTCGCACGGGCACTCGCTGCCGGGCATAGCCAGCGGGTAGGCCGCGCGCAGCGCGGCCACCTCGGCGATCCACTCGCGCCGCGGGCGCGGCCGCAACTGCGGCAGCAGCGCTGCCAGAGCGGCCGCGACGTCCGCTTCGATGCCGAGCATGGGCTGCTTGATCTTGCCCAATTCACTGGCGTCGACATCGATGTGGACAATGCGCGCCTGCGGGCAGAACTGCGCCACCTTGCCGGTGGCACGATCGTCGAAGCGCACGCCCAGGGCGAGCAGCAGATCGCATTCCTCGAGCGGCAGGTTGGTTGCGCGCGCGGCGTGCATGCCGATCATGCCGAGGAACAGCGGGTGATCATGCGGCATCGCCCCGAGCCCGAGCAACGTCGAGGCCACCGGCAGCGAAGTCTTTTGCGCCAGCAGCTCGACTTGGGTTGCAGCGCCGGCAGCGATCACGCCGCCGCCGATCAGGCACAGCGGCCGGCGTGCCTCGCCGAGTAGTGCCGCGACCCGGGCGATATCCTCGTCAGCGGGCTGGCGCTGCGGCTCGGCGCGGCCGGGTTCGGGCCAGCGCTCGAAGGTGACGAACTCGTTCTGAACGTCTTTCGGAACGTCGATCACCACCGGCCCCGGTCTGCCCGAGGCGGCGATGCGGAAGGCCTCGGGGATGACTTCGAGCAGTTCGGCCGCCGAGCGCACCAGGTAGTTGTGCTTGGTGATGGGGAGGGTGAGGCCGTAGGTGTCGATCTCCTGGAAGGCGTCGGTGCCGATCATCGCGCGCGGCACCTGGCCGGTGATCGCCACCAGCGGCACGGAGTCGAGTTTGGCGTCCGCGATCGCCGTCAGCAGGTTGGTAGCTCCCGGACCGGAGGTGCCCAGGCAGACCGCGGGCCGGCCGGTGACCCGGGCCATGCCTTGGGCAATGAAGCCCGCCCCTTGCTCGTGACGAGCCAGCACGTGGCGGATGTCGCTGTCGCGCAGCGCGTCGTAGAGTGGCAGGTTCGCCCCGCCGGGGATACCGGCGACCACGGTTATCCCCTGCCGCTCCAGCAGCTGCGTAATGAGTTGTGCGCCAGTTAGTTTCATGAGAGCCCGCTCCCTTCTTCCAACGGTCTCCCTGCTCGATTCGGGGACAGGAGGGGCCCAAAAAAAGAAACCCCCCGCCGGCCTCGCGCCGGCAGGGGGTTTTCTTACACGCTCTGTTACACCCCGCTACGGCGCGACGGCCTCGCCTACACCCACTACTACAACTACCAGCGCGAGCACGCCCAGCGGATTGCGGTTGTGTGTGCGATCGGCGGAGTACATGTGGCGCTCTCAGTACACCGACTCGCCGCACGATGCAAGCGGGAAATCGCGCCGGCTTCAGTACGGGTGTGCGACAAATCTGTGGGTAACGTGCAGCCGACCGGGCAAATCCTCACCAGCCAGACAGTACTGTGTACTGTCAGGCCGAGGCCCATGGCACGACGTAGACACACACGTGGACGGGTACTCCGAGACCGTGGTATGGCCGAGAGGGACGCAATTTGTCATTCCCGCGAAAGCGGGAATCCACGGCACCGGCTCGCCTACAACCGCCAGCGCTACACGATCTCGTCAAAGGTCCTTAGCGCCAAACGCCAAACTGATAGGGGTAGGGAGAAGCGCGAGCTTCCCCCTCCCTCCGAACCGTACAAGCAGATTTCCCGCATACGGCTCTCCAGTTGGTGGTTCACCTGCGAGAGGATTGGCAGGCCATTGCATGGGCTGTGGCCAAGGAGAACAGCCCCTGCTTGGCAAAATAGGCGTTGGGCCAGCGTCATTTGCCTCCTTTCACCCCCGCTTCGAGGGCCGCCAACATGCGCTCGGTCCAGACCGTCGGTTCCACCCATGCCCAACGGGCCTGGATCTCTCCGGCTTGTTTAGCCCGGTGGGGCACTACCGCCGGTTGTTCTTCCGCCGCTCTGTCTTCCACGCCTTCCACCTCCCTGCCCGCCCTTCGCTCCGCATCCATTACAGATGCCTCATTGCTACTATGGGGGCTCTGACTCCTGCGCCGGCGTTCGCGGCTCTTCGGCTCTCCGCGAGCATGAACACCGCCCTTTGCCCACCGCGCAGGTCTCCCTGCTTCACGTGCACGGCCTTCCAACCATTCCGTCTCCACCCACCTGACAGCCCCCTGCGTCGCTTTCGCACGCTACCCCTCAGCGCGCAGGGCTCCCGCCGTGTTGCTCGCGGTCTGGACTTCGCCATTGAATCGCAGGCTCGTCAGTCTGCCCGGCCGTATCGAGTTCGTTATCCTACGGACTGGTCGTTCACCTCCCGTTGCTTCGGACCCCACCTTTCGATGGCGCCCTTACGTTTGATTACAGGCCGGAGAGCGCATGCCTGACGAGGACTTTCGCCTCGCTGTCCATGCACGCTCGCAGGCGCACGATTCCCGCTTCCGCGGGAATGACGGCCATAACACCGAACCACGTTACCCACGAATTTGTCGCGCACAGGAGCGCTCAGAAAGAGGGTGGCGGCAGTTTGCGGACTTGGGCGACATCGCGCCGTGCAATCGGGCGCAGCTGATCCGGCAGCAGCGTGACCACCGCGACGGTTTCACCTGCCAAGGTCATGAACTCAACCTCGTAAGCAGCCCCGCCCCCGTGGATGTGGACAACGGTCCTGATGTCGCCGGCCTGCAGGCCTTCTGCGGGGATGTCCCGCATGAGCACAATGCAATCGTGTTCCCTAATCATCGCTTGCCTCCATCGCATCCTGCCCCCGTGCGCGCCAAGCGCGAGGCGCTCGACGCTCCGACGGGTGTCGGCGCATGAAGTGAATTCATTGCACCTCCAAAGGGTACGCTGTGACCAGCCGCGGCGCAACTTCTCCACGGTCCAGTTGCCAGACGGTTCGCAGGCGTGGTGTGCGACCATCCGGCGTCTGCAATCCGCCATCGACCTGGTACCGCGGGCCGAAACCGGTCTCTCGAACGGTGGCAACTTCATGCTGTTGCCCATGTTCACGCAGCGCCTTAGCCGGTACGTTCCAATCACCACGGCGAAACCCAAACGATGCGAAGAACCTCGCTTTGCTCGCGCCGTAACGGTGCGCCTCGTTCAGCAGGTAGTCAGTGATCTTCTCGTGCTCGACGAGCGCCAGGTGCGCGTTCGGCAGTTTCATCGGGTCGGCGCCTCATCGCGGGCCAAGAAGCGGGCGGCCGAGCGGCGCGCGCGTGCTCGGAACACGCCGCTCCTTTGAAGACACGAATGTTCAGCATGACCCGCACCGAGACAAGCGACACGTCCTCTCCCGCATTGCTCGCGGGAGAGGATTGAGGTGAGGGAACCGCCTGCTCCCGCGGTTGTGCGGCACAACCGCGGGCGGACTTCCCACGCACTGGCTGAACCCTCACCCGCACCCTCTCCCGCGGGTGATGCGGGCGAGGGCCTTCGAGCGCGGCCCTGAAGTCTTCTAGCGGCGCGCTGGCACCGGCCATCATTGCCTTTCTCCGCCGACACCGAGCGCACGAGACAGATCGCGTGCGGCAGAACCCGGAGCGAGGCTGCTCAGTTCCGGGAGGCAAAGCTCTCGCAGGGAACAGTTCGCACACTTCCGCTGCAACTGCGCGGGCGGGGTTTCGCGCTTGGCCACAAGATCATGGTAGCGAGCCGCGGCAGCGATGGTCTCAGTTCGCAGCGCCTCGTCAATTGCGACCTCGAGCCGGCGCTTCGATGCCGCGTAGTAGAGCGCGCCCTTCGGCACCGACACACCCACCATCTCTTCGAGGCACATGGCCTGGGCGCACACCTGCACTTCGTCGTGCAACCACCGCCGCCGCTTGCCGCGCTTGTACTCGACGGGCAGGGCAAGAGGAGCCCACGGCGTCGCGGCAGCGTATCACCGACGAGGCGGCGCGGTGCTCAACGCCTTTCGGCATCACGGCAAGAGGAACACCTGCCGGTATACAGTACGCTTTGTCCCGGTGACGTGCTGTGCTCAACGCTCCTCCTTCCGCTACTCCTTGCGCGGCGGCTTCTCGTACTCCACATCTTGTTCGCCCAAACCTTTTCCGCGCCTCTCCGCCCCGCGATAAACGGCGTCCTTCCCGCGTTCGACCACTTGCCGTGTTGCGGCCACCTCGCGAGTCTTCCGAACGAATCCCGGATCGCTGATATTACGCTCAAGCACGGCTCTGTAGTGCTCGTAGTGTCTGCGTGCGCGTTCCACGATATCAGCCCAGAGACTCAACTCGGCATCCTCGCGTTTGCGCCATGATATCTCGATATCTCCGCTGATGTTCAGCGTGCCGCCGTATACCAGCATCATCGAAACACGCTTCGTCGTGCCCCTCGTGAGCCGATTCGCGTAGCCCTCCAAGCGGTGCAATTCCTCAAGTTCCACTGCGTGACCGGGGCGTTTGATCTCGACAACGATCAACAGCTGCTCGCTCGTGAGGGCCAAGAAGTCGAACCGGGACAAATCGACTTCCGCGCCCGTTTCGGCGTGGTGCCACTCGCGAAGTTGTTTCGTGATCGAGGTCTCTTCGCGGAGGATCTGCCATTCCGGATGGAGGAGCCACGGGTATTCGGCGATAAGGTCGTGGAGGTTGGCCGCGCCGACCTTGCCGGCCGTCTCCGGCGCGTCATTTACAACCATCCGCTCTAAAACGCCGGCGACTTGCAGTCGCCCTTTCACGATTTCCAAGATCGCTCGACTCTCCAATACCTGCCAGCGTTGGAGGTGATCGAGAATTTGTACCAGTTCAAACGGATCCCCGGCGGCATCTCGAAGTTCCTCCAATAGGTCGTGAAACTGCCGGAACTCATAAGCTTGCACTAACGCATCGGCCAACTCCACGACGCGTTCTCGGTCGGGATCGGCCTTCGCGAGCGTGCGTAAGAACGCCTTCACCTGCTTCCGCGAATCCGCGTCGAGCATTTCAACACGAGCCTGAAGTCCGGGATCCTCCCCCACCTGTCTTTCGATGCGGTCGCCCTTCCGGTCGGCCCACTCGATGAGCACTCGTCGGCAGAGCCTCCGGCCCCAGTCACGAAACCCCAGCAAAGCGGCGGCATCCCAATCCAGCTCTTGCCGGTCTGTCGAGATCAGGTCGTTGTCGGGCAGCTCGTCAATGAAATCCGCTTCGATCGCTCCGGTAACGTATCGGGTTCCGTGCTGACCGGACGCCGTCCCTTCCACCTGGAAGAAGAACGGCGGCGCCTGCGCGGTCTTGCCCCGGACGTAGATGGTGAAGCCGCGAAGGTCCGAGCTCTGGATCACCCCTTTCGAGAAGCCATACCAGTACCTGACCTTGCGCTTGCCATCTGTCCAGTCGACTTCCTCTTCCTTGGCATCCTCCTCGCCCGCCGGAAAGCGGGCCTCAAACTCGATCATCGGTTCCGCCACCACCACACCGTTGACGATGATTTCCATGTGACCTTTCACGGTGCGGCTGAAGCGTCTCGCGAGGGCTTCACGAATACTGCCGGCGTCGAGCGGCGTCTTGTGCTTGAGTCGCGACAACGTGACCGTCATCCCGCTCAGCGCCGCGCCCTCGGGCGGAGCATCGCGCCAAGGGATCGCAACATCTTGCACCCGATTGGCCTCTGCCTTCAGCTTGTTTATGTCGAGGTGGAAAAGCGTACCTTCGCCACCCGCCCACGTGTACACGGTCATCTCTTCGGCGATGCCGAAGCCGGCGAGCTTCCCGATCCCCTTCCTTCCCATCGGTTGTCGACCCGCGACTTCCGGCTGCCCCGCCCCCCGTCGGTCCCGGCCAACCACCAGGTACTGGGACTCGATGTCCCCGCGCGGTATACCGCAGCCATCGTCACTCACGATGATGCTGCTGGTTGCCTGGTCATACTCAGTCGGCGCCGGAATCGTGACACGAACCTGCTTTGCGCCCGCGTCCCAAGCATTCGCCACGAGTTCCGCGATTGCCACGTCGCGGCGCTTGTACATCTGAACGCCGAGGTGCTCGAGCAGGCGCCCGAGAATTTTCATCTGGAACTCGCCCTGCGGCAGATTCACAGGAGGTTCGTCGCCGACCATGCACATGCCTCCCTTGTTGACGACCTTCGGCAGACAACCTACCACGCGATCAGCCTACGTCGCGAATCGCCGCGCTGTTCGCTGCAGCCCCGGCAGCCGCCGCACCGGTACGCTCGCCGGCTCGGGTTGTCGTGGTAGGATTGCTGCCGGAAGCGGAAGGTGTCGAGGAATGGCGGATCATGTCACCAAGGCGGAGCGCTCGCGCATGATGGCGGCGGTCCACGGCGCACACACGCAGCCCGAGCTGTTCGTGCGCAAGCGACTGTTCGCAGCCGGCTACCGCTTCCGCCTGCATCCCCGGCTGCCGGGGAAGCCGGATATCGTCCTGCCGGCGTTCAGGACAGCCGTGTTCGCCAACGGCTGCTTCTGGCACGGCCACCTCTGTCGCCGGGGACAGAGGCCGCGTACCAATCGGGATTTCTGGAATCGGAAAATCGACGGCAACATCCGCCGCGACCGCGAGAGCCTGCGGGCACTGCGTGCATTGGGCTGGCGGTGTGCGGTGATCTGGCAGTGTCAACTCGAGCGCGGAACGGAGCGGCTGCTCCGCCGCCTCGGTGAGACAGAGGTGCGGCCGGTGCGGCCTCGAAAAACGACCGCTGGTTCGATCGAGCGCACCAGGTATCGGCAATAGAAGCTGGCCAGCTTCGGCGGCACCGCGTTACCGATCATGCGGGCGATCGGCTCGATTTGGTGCGTAGGGTAAAAGACGTAGTCCTCCGGAAACGACTGGAGAATGGCCGCTTCGCGCAAGGAAATTCCTCGACGCTGCTTCACGTCGTAGTGGCCGAATCGACCGTTTGAAATACTGTGGCATTTGGTGGTGATGGTAGGCGAAGGGCGATCAGGGTGCATCCTCGTGTAGACGTCCGTGAAGCAGCGCGTGCCGAGCTTCCGGTTTACCCTCCGGTGACACTTGAGCGAGAGATCGCCATTCGGTGTGTCCGCCATGTAGGCATTGGACTGTCCCGGTTTCGCGGCCGCCAGTCGGCGTTGGTTGAGGAGGCTCAGGTCGCGGGCACGATGATTCGGAATCTCCGGATGCAGCACGCCGGCTTTAATCGGCGGCAGGTGCCCGATGGCCTCGCACACGGACACCGTCGAGGCATCCGGGTCGGCCTCTGGAACGAGCAAGCTTACTCCTTTCGAGTCGACATAGCGGTCCTCGCGCGCGACATCTCTTCGGACGGCGAGGAGAATGGAACGTTTGCGGTACTGGGGGATGCCGAATCGAGATGTGCAGACCACCTTGGCGCCAGTGACGTAACCGAGGGCTTCCAGCGACTGACGGAAGTCTTCCCAGACTCCTCCGTACTTCGGATCGCCGATGCCCTGCACGTTTTCGGAGAGAACGAGTTCAGGCATGTACCGTTCGACCAACTTCACCGCTTCGCAGAGCAAATGGCGGTCTAGTTGCCGTCCGACCTTCCGCTTACGACTAAGTTCCTTGCGAGCCAGGCGGGTGAACGGCTGACACGGCGCGCATATCGCAAACAGCCATGGCACGCGCCACCCCTGCTTGCGAAACCTAGGGATAATGCGGTCGAGGTCCTCGATTAGTGCTGCCTGCTGGCCGCCAGGGTGCCGTTTGTCGGCGGGAAAAATGTCACGATGGAGAAATTCCGGCGGCGCGTTGTCGAGGAATCGGTTGCGGTTGTTTTCTATGTAGGTCTGCCGGCAGCGCGCGTCTTTGTCGATGCCCGCTACGACATAACCCCCAGCGTCGATGAGCCCGCGGGTTGTACCCCCCGCCCCACAGAACACATCAACGGCAAAGAACTCCAGGTTCCCCGCTGGGCGGCCAGCGGTACCTCCCATCTCCCCGTCGTCCCGCTTCCTATCCATTCGGCTCAGCTGAAGCAGGATATTGGAATCTTCTCGCCGGGTCAAAACCTTAACCTTACCCACAAGTCGGCCTGCTGGACACGGATGATTTGATGGCAACTCAAGGGGCGCGAGCGGAGGGGCCGAAGAGACGCCAGCACATGCTGATATCAGAGAGCCGCATGAGGCCGGTCCACATGGACTCGACGCCGGGCGCCCCGTCGCTCTTGCGACCGATGTGGCCGCCGAGCTTGGCGAGCATGCGAATGATCGCATTCAATGAGGGCGGCTGGACGGGCAGAGGCTTGTGCGGATGAGTCACCTTGAGCAAGGACTGCCACTCGTCTTCGGTGAACACTGCGGTGCAGGGCAACTCGGGCACCTCGCGCCCCAGGCGCGTCATGTAGAGGATGCGCCAGGCGACGATCATGTCGATCGCCAGAGCGTTGGTGAGCCCGGCGGCGGTGGTGATCTCGCGTTCCTCGACCAGGCAGCCACTCTTGAGCGTATGGTGGTAGACCTCGATGCCCCAGCGCCGTACGTACCAATCGATCTTCTCCATCGCCTGCGCGAAGGTCCCGACCTCGATGGTGGTCAACAGCATCCACTCCAGCGGCTCGACGCCGGCCGGCGGGTGGTGCTCGCGTGCCAGCACGGCCCACACCCACAGGGATCGACGGCCAGCGGCTCCGTGGCGCGGCGGGCGCACCTCCACTGGGCAGTAACGTACACTCAAGCGGGCCAGGCGCGCGGGACGCTGTGCGGTACGTGGTACCTGCACCTCACGCACTTGCGACTCCTTTTGGCTCTCCACCACCTGCCACAGCCGCGCAATGCTGCCGGCGCTCTGCACACACCGATCGGCGGTGGCGCGCACCAGCAGGGCGGGATGGTCGTCGCGCGAGCGGGCCAGCTCGAAGAGCTCGAACACATCCGATTCCCGATCGCCAATGCTCACCACACGGGTGTGGGGGCACAGGCGCTGGGCGTGCGCGGCGGCCTGGAAGCTAGCCAACCATTTATAGCTCTGCTTGTTTTCGATCGGCCGCTGGCGGCGTGTGTGCTTCTTGCCAAACTCGGCCGGATCGCGCGCCCATACTTGGACATCCACAAGACCCAGCGGCACACCGCCTGGGGTAAAGGCCAGGGTGTCGTGTACTTCCAAACCGAGCGCCCCGTCGGCCTGACTGGTGATGGTGCCGAGCCCGGTGGTGGCGCCGTGGGTGCTGTAGTTGAGCGAGGTGGTGTCCTGCACGGCGAGCACCACCGGCTCGCTGTTCATGCGCTCGGCCGTGCTGGCGTAATGCGGGGCGAGGATGTCGCGCAGCGAGATGTGGTCGTTGCTGAGCAAGCGATACGCTCCTTTGAGTCGCCCCCAGGAGTGATGACAGGCCTGGGGGAGACTGGCGTTGGGCTTGGCATAGAAGTCTTCGAGCACGCTGACAAGGCGCTCGAAGCGGCGCGGGTCGCCGAGCTGGGCGCCCCAGAGCTCGCGCCGGGCCCAGCTGCGCTCAGGGCTCGAGGGCTGGGGCGGCTTGCGCACAATCGGCTCACTGCACAGGCGGCGCCGGTAGTCGCCGACCAGGGGCAGCAGATAGATGTCGCGCACTCGGCCCGGGTGGGTGCGGGTGCGATCGTTGCGCGTACGTCCACTGGTGGCGCCCACGCGCTGCCAGCCGGCGGCCCGATAGCACGTGGCGCGGTAACGCGCGGCGTCGGCGTAAGTCTCCAGCAACACCGGGCGCAATCCGCAGGCGCTGTGCCAATCGTGCGCCAACTGGCGCGCTGCCCGGGCCAGGACGTGGCTGGCCAGACCCTTCACTTTGACCCAGGGCAGCAGCACAAAGCGCGAGTTGGCTACCACCAACTCGCGGTTGACCGCGCGCGCCTGAGTGCTCCAGCCGATGTGCGCATCGCGTGCGGCCAAGTGCCGTGCGGCCGCACTGAAGCACAGCGCGCCGAGCACACCGTAACGGCACCGGATCAGGTAGCGCACCTGCGCCTGCGGCAGCGCCACATGCCCCTCGGGGTGGAAACGTTCCAGAGCCTGCTTCCACTGCTGGTACTCCTGCGGGCAATGTTTGCCGACCACCACCAGCTCGATGGGACCGAGCTTACGCAATTCAGTGGGCAACGCTACGGCCGGCTCTTCGAGAGCGATTTGGTCCCGTTTGACCTCCCGAGCGCGGCCATGATCACCAGCCGCCCGCGCGACTGGGAGCTTGATCACGCCGCGCTGCTCCAAAGCCCTGAGCGCCACCCGACAACTGACCTCTCGCAGCCGTCCGTTTGGCTGGCGCCACGACAGCCACCGACACACCTGCCGCGACAACTCGCAGCGGGTCAGCTCCGCATCGCTCTGCACCGCGTCACGAATCCGCTCGATCACCTCCGCCGAAAATTCCCGGCCCCCAGCCCGCACAACCTCCGCCACGCCCCCCTTGTGGCACAAACCATCGCCCGTGTTCAGCGGGCCGACTTGTGGGTAAGGTTAAGGGGTCAAAACGGGGGGAGAAAAACGGGGGCGACGCGCTTGACATGGTGCTCGAGCGCGCGTACATATGACGTATCTACACGTAGATATGCTATAACCTGGCGAAAAATGAGACACGAGGACAGAAACAAGTTCGTTAATTTGGCCAGCAAACGAGTGTCGCGAGCACTGAAATCGCTCCAGCTCGTCGGAAACCTCTCGAATCGCTCGAACTACGACTACACCCCCGAAGACGTCGAGAAGATTTTCAGGGCACTTCAGGAGGAACTCAATGCGTGCAAGAAGAGGTTCGAGCTCGCACAAAAGCGCCAGAACAGCGTCAAGTTCATCCTTGAATAGCGGAATCGACGGCAGGAAGCTGTGCTTGGATCTGCTGGCGGCGGAATCCGAGGCGGCCGTCGATGCCCTCGTTGCGACAAGCGCGCTCCGCGAGACTACAAACTGGCGACCGCTCGACCGGCGCGAGACGAACTTCAACATTACCTCGAATCAAGCGTCAGATGGCGGCAAGGCGTTGACCGAGCTCATGACCAACATGGTCGACGCCGTCCTGATGAAGCACGCCTACCTCAAGGGTATAGACCCGAAGAGCCCCAAGGCCCCGCGCACGATGTACGAGGCCGTCGACAAACTCATCAAGCCGCTGCGCGGTGGGAAACTCGTAAATCTCGACCCGAAGGATCCCTGGCTGCGCGAGTTCGCCTCGAAGAACCTGGTGATCGGCATCACCGGCGCGAAGAACAAGAAGGAAGGGCTGCCTTGCTACACGTTCGTCGACAATGGCGAAGGGCAGCGGTCCGGTGACTTCGAGAAAACGTTCCTGTCACTCAGCGAAGGGAACAAGCGGAGCATCCCCTTCGTCCAGGGCAAGTACAACATGGGCTCCTGCGGCGTGCTTAGCTACTGCGGCCGGCGCTGGTACAAGTTGATCGTCTCGCGCCGCTACGACGGGAAATCGGTTTGGGGATGGACCCTTATGCGGCGGCGACCCGGAGAGGGAATGCCCATCGCCGAGTACTTTGTTCTCCCAGACGGGACGATCCCGTCGTTCGAGGCCGACGTGCTCTATCCGTTCACGAAGAACGACGGAAAACGTTACGACGGTAGTCATCTGGCCACCGGCACGGTGATCAAGCTCTACGACTACCAGGTCGGCTCCAAGTTCCTGAGCTTTCGCGGCGCGCGGGAAGCGCTGAACGAGAACTTGGTCGAAACGATCTTACCCTTCCGACTGCTCGACTTCCGACAGAAGGCGGACCCGAAACGCGGCGGCGAGCGCGCCGAAGGCATCGACCCGCGTCCGTTCTACGGCATGGAGTTTCTGCTCCTCCGCTCGCACAAGGAAAACGATGTGGACGACGAGGAAGAGGCCGTCGGTACCGAACTCGCCAACGTCGGCAAGGTCGTCGATCCCGAGCTCGGCGAGATCTCGATTGAAGCGATTCCCCTCAAGCGGAGCCTCCCGACCTGGCTGTCGCCGGCGAACACGATCAACCGCGTGTTCCACGCCGTCAACGGTCAGGTGCAGTTCAAGCAGACGCGAGGTTACCTGACAGACTGCGGCTTCCCGGCATTGAAGGACCGCGTCATCGTCGTCGTGGACGCGAGCAACTTGACGTTCGCCGCCCACAATGACGTCTGGAAGGGCGACCGCGAACACATCAGGAACACGATCGTCGGCGAGCGGTACCGCGAGTTCGTCACCAAGACCATCAAGGAATCGACGGCACTCCAGGAGTTGCAGAAGCAAGTTGCGGTCGAGGAACTGAACCGCGCCGCGCATTCGGAACGCAATGACCTTTTCCAGAAGCTGGTGGATGCCGACCGCAATCTCGCCATGCTCCTCAACGAGCGCGATCCGGTGATTCGCCTCCCTGCAAGCGGCAGCGCCGCAGACGGTGATCGCGGGACCGAGACATTCCAAGGTAAGTACAGTCCTACTTTTCTGCGAATCGAGGAGAAACCGCGCGGGAAGGGAATCGAGGTACCGATTAACCGGAGCCGCCCCGTGGCAGCGCGCACCGACGCGGAGAACGGATATCTGAATCGCGCCGACAACCGAGGACGCGTGGTCATCGAGCCGACGGTATCGGCCCGCTTCACGATTCGCGAGCAGCTTCACGACGGCCGGCTCGTGGTCAAGTTCGAACCGCTTGAGGGAAAGGTCGAGGTGGGTGACTCTTTCACGTTCCGGATTGAACTGTTCGATGACGCCATGCCCGCACCGGTGGGCGACGGCCTGACACTCCGCATCGTGGAGGAGGAACCTCCGCCGCCCCCCAAACCGCCGCGTCCGCCGAAGCCGCCCCGACCGGTTCCCGGCACGGAAGGAAGCGGCAAGCCCAAGGAGGGTCAAGGCGATACTGCTCCCACGCACGGGCTCCCGCGATACGTACTGCTCACCAAGGACGGCCGCACGATCGGCGACCAGGTCACGGACAAGTGGCCCGACGGGTTCGACGAGAACGATGGCGGCACAATGCGGGACCTCGGGAACGACCAGCTTCTCTATCGGATCAACTACGACAACTCGTACCACCTCCGATACCGCCTGCAGCAACGGGGTGACCTCGCGCGCGACGTCGTCACGGAGAAGTACATCCTCGGCATGCGCATCCTGATGCTCGGCTACGAGCACGCCTTGCGGATGCGGGAAGGCGGTTTGGACGGGATCAAGGAGTATGTCGACGACTTTCGCCGCATGGCGGCCCGCGGCGCGGCTTCTACCGTGCTGGCGCTTGCGGAAAACCTGCCAAGGATCGTCGACAAGACGTCGGTTGCGGGGGAGGCAGAGTGACTTGGTTTTGGGGGATCTGCTACTGCATGAAGCGATGGCCGCACGGAGGGCGAGTACGTAGAGCTTGCCCGTAAATGAGTATGGCGGGTTGACCCTGCACACGTGTGAGCCTCCCATCATGAGCCGGAGCGAATCGAAACCCCGCCTCAGTTCTGAGCCCGCCGCTCCCGAAGGGCGAAGTCGATGCGCTCGCAGTCGTGGGTCAGCACGAGCAGGTAGTTGCCTGCGCGCTTGCGCAAGGCAGCGGCGATGCCGCGCGTGGCCGCCAGCGTCACCGACGACAATTCAGCGAGGTAGACCTGAAGTAAACCTTCGTGGTCGGCAAGGCGTTCGATGTGCGTGATCTGCCGGATGAGCGACTCGGTGGTCACCCCGAGATTCGCTGCTGACTGCACCAACCGCGCCTCGGTGCGGTAACCGAGCATCGCGAAGAACGCTGCGGCCTGGTCTCGAGTGCTCAGGCTCTGTATGTCTTCTCGTCGAACGTCGCGATCCAACACCCCGCCTGCCCCTCCGCCCTTCGTCTACCACAAGAGACCGGACCCAGACCAACGCCCATCTCCGGGAAGGCCCGCAGCGCAGCGGTCATGAATCACAACCCACGTCCATCTCTTGTCGCCCGGCGCAGCCCGAGTGACGTCACGCCTCACCGCCAAACCCGATCCGCCGCCGCTTGACCGCCGCCAGCGCCATCAGTTGTCGAATCGCGTCGAAGACCACTTTGAACTGCCCGTCGTACTTCCGCTCCAGCGCCTCCGGCTTGCGGGCAAGGTCTTTGTGCGTCGCCAGCATTTCGCGCAGCTTCACGAACGCGTGCATGATTCCGACATTGACCTGAACCGTCTTGCCTACCCTCACCTGGCGTTCAGGCGGCAGCACCAGGGCGAGCCGCTGGCGCTCCCTGCACCAAGTAGTCGAGGATCTCACCCTGCGCTCAATCTCAAGCCGGTAGCCTGAGCTGAGCGCCGGCCACTCCTCGGGCCGCGCCGTCCTGCGCAGCGCCTCGATCACCTTCTCGATCTTTGCGACGCGCGCGCGCATCACCACCAGCTCTTGGTCGTTCTGAATCATGATTGCACCGGCGAATGGCCACCAATCTCCCGCCGCGCGTCTGCTATGGGGCATCCGCCCGGCGCGCCTCCTGGCTGCCCTCGTACTGCGCCAGCTCTTCGTGCAAACGCGCAATCATCTTGCGCACACCCGCTTTGGTGAAGCCCTTCGACCCCAACGGATGATCGCGCTGCAGGCGATCGAGTCGCGCCTCCAGATCGTGAAGCTCTTTCTGCGCTCTCTGGTACTCCTCGGGATTGGCGAGCCTTGACACTGTACCTCCACGAGACCTTTGCGGCGTCCGTCCGGCTCACGAGTACGGCTGAAGAACTCGATCCATTCCGTCCAGTCGAAAGGCGGGAATGGCGGGAATCTCAAGTTCCACGGTCGCACCCTATCTGTCCGGCGCCGGCAGGGCCACCTCATACGCTTGCATGGTCGATCTCCCTCGACTGGTGAACTTAGCTCGAATAATGCCTCGCGTTCCAGCGTTCTCCGGCCCCTGCTGGGCCGCTTCGCCCTATCGACAAGCCCACTGCGGTCGATGCCGATGCCGACCAGGTGCCCAACCCTCGGATGCCAACTTGAGATCTCAAACCGGCGACCTCCCTCAGCAGCGCGAGATGCACGTCGCGATCCGTCATCCGTTCGTCCCGTCCCGCTCAGCCCCGTGCACGGGGACAAAGATCCCGCAACCCATCCGGCGCCGACCGCCGAGACCGCGCTCCTGCAGCGTAATCGACTCCTCAGCGGTCAGCTCGGACACCATGGCCTGGAATCCGACAACGGTCTTGTCCTTGATCCGTATCACCCGGCGCCGGCCGACGACGAGCTGCCCTTTGATCCCCAGCGCATCGAGCTGCCGCTGCGCTGCCTCGCGGAACGGCTCCGCTTCCTGAAACCCCTTGATGTTCACCAGCCGCGCCCGTAGCGTCGCCGCCGGTGTCAGCGCGCGAACCTCCGGCACACCGATTCGGAGCACCGCGCCGTTCACGTCGAGCGGCTTACCCGCCAACGGTAACACCTCGCGAATCCGATCCGCCGGCAGTCGCAGACGCAACCGCGATCTGCCTGCCAGCTTCAGCTCGTTCCCAATACGCAGCCCTGTGAGCGGATGGACACCCAGCCACTTGGCCTCGTGAAACGCCGGTAGCACGCGCGACAACGCCGCGTACAAGGCGTAGCCATGATCCAACAGCACGCCGGACCCCGTCATCCTGAAACACAGGTCAACGCACGCATCGTTCATCGGTCAATCCAGGAACCACATGCCGACGGACCATCCATTCTGTGACCCTCCGCCCTCCGATCGTCTCGTCTGATAACCGGACCACGCAAGCGGTGACAGAACCTAGCGAATTCCACCCACGCCATGCAAGCACTGCCAACTCGCGAATCTGGTCGGGGTGTGCGACAAATCTGTGGGGAACGTGCAGCCGACCGGGCAAATCCTCACCAGTCTCACAGGACTGTGGACTGTCAGGCCGAGGCCCATGGCCGAAAGGGACGCAATTTGTCATCTTCCAGGCGCGGCGCCACTTCTTCAGCTGCTTCTCCCGCTCGATTGCGGTCTCTGCGCAGCCGTGCGTTTATGCTGCCACACCCGCGTTGCCAGCTGTGAGG
>JACQVA010000173.1 GCA_016210005.1 Deltaproteobacteria bacterium
CCGCTCATCCCGCGCGGCGGCTTTGAGTTGGAGGTTGTACCCGCGGACGCCGCGGTTTGCGGCTCACCACGCTGAACTCGCCGCGCCCTTGCCGCTCCTGCAGATCCCGGAATATCGCGCCCAGATCGTAGTTGAATCGCGCGGCATACCGCTGACGAATGCGCCGCACCTCTTCGACAATCGCATCCTTGGTCATTGGCTCAGTCCTCCATCAGCTCCTCGGGCGTGCACAGAATGGGCGGCTCGTAGCCCGCGTTGCGGCAGATACGTTCGATGCTGCTCCGCATTGTGGCGTTCGCAATGTGCGTACAGTTCCACGTCAGGAGGTAATCCATACCATGAGCCGTTGCAATCGCGATGTGCGTTGCGTCGACGGCGGCTTGCTCCGGCATGGTACCAGCCGCCACAAGTGCGGTCGCCAAGCGCAGCGCCTCTGGTGTGGCTTCAAGAACAGGGATCGCCTTCAGCGCAGCGAGCCGCTTCTGCGCACGGCGGGAATCCCCTCCCGCTGCTTCCTGGAGGACAGGCGGAGACACGTAGAGATCGAACTGGGTGCGCCGCGTACGCCACCATCGTCGGGTCAGTTGCTGGTGTGCCCGTTGAACGAGGTCGCGACTCGGACGCGCCGTGAGGTAGCTGACAATCGTCGTTTCGACATACACGCTTGACGCCATCGCGTCACGTCTATCGCTTACCGCCGCTTGGGTCTACGTCCTGCCGTTCAGCCGCCGGCGGAGCCGGTCGGCTGCAACGGCTTGATCGGCTGGAATCCCGCCTCGCGTCCGTTCGCTCAACGTTTCGGGCTACAACTCACCATGAGCGCGTAACCTGCCAATAGCCGCCACCGATAAAGAAAAGTAACGACACGATCACTTGAAGTAGCCATCCGTACGTTCCAAACTGCTCGCCTCGATAGAGCCCTACGCCACACGACGCCGCCAGACCATTTACGCCGATGAACATCAATACGAGCGGCGCTTGTACGAAAGTCGAAAGTGGGTCGCCCGGTCTCCGCCGCCGCAAGTAGCGCCCGCCAAAGTACATCAGCGTCCCCCCGACCGCGATAATCGAGAGACCCAGGACAATTGTTGTGAGTACCTCGGATTGGCCGTTCTTTTCTGGCGATACGACCATGAAAGTCCCGAACGCCACAATTAGGATTCCCGTGATCAGTCTAGTCATCTCAGCCTCCGTGACACGACGGCGCTCCGCATGATCTCAGGTCCGATGGGCGAGCCGAACGTAAAAGGGTTTTTCCGTCATCCGGCGCGACGGGGCGTTGCGCGAGATGGTGTGATGGTTGCCGCCGGATGGCGGAAAGGCCTACCTGCGCCGCGGCTTCGGCAGGCAGGCCCCGTTGAACTGAACCGATGCTCACCGACGGTGCTCCCCACGTGTTGTGGGAATTGTAGGGCGATTAGGGGTCCGATGCCAAGCGCGCGGGGTGCTCGAAGGCGGGGGCGACCGGGTGCAGAGATGCAACTGCGGAACCACACCGGGGGTAACGTACGCTGCGGGCGGACCCGCTGGCGATGGAATGAAGGGCGCGGTGCGGCGCAGGGGCGCCCGCGGACGCACCACGGCGCAACGGTCGCGGCGCGATCGTGAAGACCCAGGGAGTCGGTGGGTGGGAGAAGCCGCGGGTGATCATGACGTGTCGTGTGCGGTTGCCAGACTCAGTGGACCATCACGGCGGCCAGGCGGGCTGCGCAGCAACGGAGGGTCTTGATAGCGGATAGCGATGGAGGTCTGTACTGACGAGCGAGGCCTCGGAGGTTCCGGCAGCCCACTGAGTCACCCTGTCTCGCTGTCCAGACCTGACCCCAGCCACCCCAACGAGCCAGGAAAACGGCAGGGATTGAGCGCTTGGACGCGCTTGCCGGTCTGCTCGAATACCTACCGATCACGACGGCCGCGATGCGACAGGCGGCAGCGTTCTGGGCGACCGCGCGCCAGCAGGGCCAGCCTACGGCCGGTGACCAGACAATCGACGGAGACATGATCCTGGCGGCGCAAGGTGCAACACTCGGTGCCGTCGACTTTGTAATCGCGACGACCAACGTCGGCCACCTCTCACGGTTCGTCGCCGCCAAGCTGTGGCAAGCCGTAGGTGTTGATGAGGTCTTGTAGGTGGAACGGCAGACTCGTTTCAAGATCGTCTTTGAGAAGCTCGCGGAAGCGCGGCGCGCCGGGGCAATCACTGAGGCGGAAGTGTCGGAGAGCGAGCGGCAGCGAGCGGAAGCAGATGAGATTGGCGAACTTCGGCGCATGATGAGGGAGATCACGGAACCGGAGTCCTACACGCGGAGCTAGACCGCTCAGGTCACCTCATCTGGTCCAGCCTGCGCCATACTTCATCGGCGAGTGGGTCCCATTCGGCGGCGACTTCCCGATCGCGTTGAGCGCGCTTGATGGCGCCCTCTTTGAGCCGTGCACGAAGCGGCGCCCGATCTCGGGCCGTGCGCTTGTTCAAGGGGGCAGCGGGCGATTTCATTGCTGGCTATCGTCGCCGCTTCCGGTACGTCGTCGTGGTCCGGCGCTCGACGGTGCCGACGCGGACACGGCGGGCGCCGGTGTCGACGTTGAAGAGGATGCGATAGTCACCGACGCGGCGGCGGAAGCTATAGCGATCGTGCTTGCTGAGGCGTTCAAGGTCGCCACCGAACGGGTCGACGGCCATCGAGAGCAAGGCGGCGTCGACGCGAACGAAGTCACGCGGCGGCAACCTATCGAGCTGCTTTTGGGCGGGCTTGTCGACGACGACCAGCCAACCGGGCGGCGCGCTCGGATCGGTACTGCTCATAGGGGGTGGTTTCTCCGCGCCTGTCAGCGGCGATGACGCGGTTCAGCGCGCGGATCTCGGCGGCGGTGGGCGCGGCCTCGGGGATGGGCTTGTCGGTGAGCTGCTTCGGCCGGAGCACGATGGCGCCCCGCTCGGCGGTCAGTTCAACGAAGTCGCCGAGGGTGAGGCCGGCCGCTTCGCGGACGGGCTTTGGAATGCTCAGCTGGTAGTTGCCGGTGAAACGGGCAATGGCGGTGGTCTTGGACATGCCGATACAGTACCGTACAACGCTTGTACCCGTCAATTGACTGAGGCTCAGAGTTCGCGAGCCTTCATCAGGGCGAGCACTTCGCGGAGTCGTGCGAGGTCGGCCTTGTCGACCATCGTGTGCAGTTTCCGCTTCAGCTCCGCCTCGCTCATTTTCTGCCATGGGTAGTTGAACAGGGCGGGCAGATCGACCTTCAGCGCGGTAGCGACCTTTTCGAGAAAGTCGATCGTCGGGTTCTGCTCGCCTCGTTCGACGGCGCCGAGATACTTGGGGTGGACGTCCATCTTCTCGGCGAGCGCCTCCTGCGAGAGTCCGCGCGCCTTGCGCAGCTCCTTGATCCGCTGGCCGATGAGTTTCCTGTCGTCCATCCCGCCAAACCTCCTTCTCGGGACGGCGGCAGGATGAAGGGATCAGGCAGCCGCGGCTACATCGTGACGTGATGCTGAACTGAAGAAAAGCACTTTGACGCGCAGCATTTGGTTTGCTGTTGGGCTCCAAAAGCGGTAGTTGGCTGCGTGTCGGAGGGGATTCCCTGTAAATGCTTGGCCTGCCGCTCTGCCCACGTAGCAAGTTGATGGGAGCCGGACATCAATTGCCGGGCCAGTGTAAACGGGCAGCGGTTGTGACCGCGTTTTGGCTGCTCGCAGCTCGGCGGCCACGGGAGGCCACCAGCGTGTAGGTGAAAGGGGGCAACGATGGCGATGCTTGGCTCGATTCTTCGTCACGCGCACGCACCCACGTTTCTCTTGCTGGCCGCAGCTGAGGCCATCGGACTGATCTTGGCGACGCCGGCCCGCGCGGTGCCTAATCCATTTGACCTCGTCAGCCCGACGAACGGAGGGTGGTGTAGAGCGGCATGCCGGTTCGACTGGCAAACCGCGACGGACAGCGGGGGCGTTGCCAAGTATGTGCTTTACGTGAACGGTGCAATCAAACGGGACAACATCAGCCCGGCAGGACCGAGCGAGTACACCCTCACCCAGGCCGAAGCGCTTCTTGAGGGTACCTACACCTGGTACGTTGCCGCCTGCGACGCTGCGAACAACTGCCGCAGCTCGTCAAGCACCTGGACCGTGCGGATCGACGACACCCCGCCGGATTTGTTCGGCCTAGTGGAGCCAGCGAGCGGAGCCTGGGCCTCATTGCGCAGGGACACTGAGTTCAGGTGGACGCCTGCGAACGAGACCGGCTCAGGCCTGAGCCGCTACGATGTGGAGGTCGACGGCACGTCGTACAAGAGCGTGTCTCCGAGCCAGGCAAGTGTGAAGGTCAGAGATGTGCCTGACGGGTTGAGCGACGGGACTCATTCGTGGAACGTGGAGGCGGTGGACGTGGCGGGAAACGTCCGGAGTAGCGAGGGACGGAGCATTCGCATCGACTCAACACTTCCCACTTTCGGACCCGGCACGCCTGAGCCCGGATTGCTGACGTGGACGAGTGACGCCACGCCGCTGTTACGTTGGGGTGGGGCGAGCGACAGCGGAAGCGGCGTCGCGTCGCAAATGGTGGTGATAGACGCCGGAGCACCGACCAATCCCAACTCCGAATTCAGCACGAGCCTTGCCGGGTGGACCGGGTCTGGGGCTGGCTGGCGCGCCTCGGGAGGCGGGGCCTCCGGCCTCGCCAGCATCGGGGTGGACGACAGTAACACCGTGAACTCAATCGAGCAGAACGTGACCGTTCCGAGCCAAGCGGCTTTCCTGTCCTTCTCGGTAACCAGAGTCTATAACCTAGGCCGCAATACGGCGCGCATGCGAGTGAGCGTTCGCGGTGGGAGCTACACGTGGGTGCTCTGGGAGCAGACCGTTGTCGATGATGACGGATGGTACGAGCCCAAGGTCGATATCAGCTCGTTCGCTGGTCAGCAGGTCCGTCTTATCATTGAATGCATCTATGACGGGGATCTCTTTCACAGCGACGCATGCTGGGTGGACTACGTGAGGGTCGTTCCCTACGGTTCTGTGCACACTGGCCTTTTGCCAAGCGCCGACGAATACACGCTGCCGGACTCCGGGACGCTTGCCGATGGATGGCACGAGTGGCGGGCTCTGGCGACGGACGTCGCGGGCAATGTCGGTGCAACAGAGCCCTATCGGTTCGGGGTAGACACGACCGGCCCTGCCGGCCTGCATTTGAGCACGGTGTTCGGGGGAGCCGGTGACAGAGCTATTGTGACCCTTCCTACGCCCAATCTCTGCTGGGTCAGCCCCGTTGATGCCAGCGCTGGTCTTGACGGTTTCGGCCTCTATGTGGATGGCGCAATGGACCGGCCGGATATTCCGAGTTGGAGTCAGTGCACCACGCCAGCGGCACCACTGAATGAAGGACGGCACACCTGGTATGTGGAGGCCCTTGATGCCGTCGGCAATGCCTCACGGTCGCCGGAAACTTGGACCGTCACATACGATGCCACGCCACCGGCGCCCTTCAACCTTATTGCGCCGGCCGACGGCGCGGTCGTGGCGGAAGCGCGGCCGACATTTTCGTGGGAAGCCTCAAGTGATCAGGGGGCAGGGTTGGCACGCTACGAGGTCTGGATCGACGAAGGCACCGCAGGCCAGTGCACGCCGTGTACCGTCAGCCCGGACCAAAC
Organism: Deltaproteobacteria bacterium; assembly: GCA_016210005.1. NCBI lineage: Bacteria > Pseudomonadati > Myxococcota > Myxococcia > Deltaproteobacteria bacterium. The sequence goes on from JACQVA010000173.1 coordinate 5,644, forward strand.
AAGCTTCGTACCGTCAGGGCCGCTTGCGGTAGGGCAGCATAGCTGGTTCGTGCGCGCCGTAGACGGTGCCGACCGGCGCACAGAAAGCACTACGTGGTCGTTTGGGGTTGTGCCGACGCCGACTCCGACCTTCACAGCAACACCTACCGTGACATCGACGGCCACGTTCAGCGCCACCCCCACACTGACCCAGACCTACACACCCACTTCCAGCCCCACGGTCACACCCAGCCCCACGGCAACTCCGATAGCAACCGCCACGTTCACTGCTACCGCCACGCCGTCCGTGACGGACACTCCAACCACGACCCCAACGCCGACCGGCACCTTGACTAGGACCTCGACGCCCACGCCGTCGGCAACCGCAACGCCTATCCCGTGCATCGGTGATTGTAGCGGCGACCGACATGTGACGGTCGATGAACTGGTGACGGGAGTCAACATCGCCCTCGGGAATCTTGCCATCGATCAGTGCTCCTCGTTTGATACCAGTGGGGACCAGAAGGTCACCGTCGATGAACTGCTCAAGGCCGTAAACGCGGCACTCAACGGCTGTCCGGGGTAGACAGACGGTCGTGGGGGACAGGTTGTGGCGCGACGGGCAGAACACGCGACGCCGCGCACCACCCCAAGAATCAGCTGTGCAGTTGTTGGCAATGGGGGTCGGTTTTGTAGTATGGGAGGTCGGCCATGTCGGGCATCGCTTCGCGGCTTTTGGTGATCGTGATTGTGGGTGCTCTTGGTCTCGTTCGTACTGACGAGATCGCCGCACAGACCGTTGTCTACACCTCGGATTTCAACGGAGGCGTAGGGAGCGAGTGGGGTGCGCCGGTGGTAGATCCGGAGAATCCGACCGGGCAGGCGCCAACAGCAACGTCGCCGAGCGGTGAGAAGTTTCTTGGCCAATTGGGGAACGCCCAAGGCAGACAATGGGCGACGTTGAGTTTGAACGGGCTGCCGGCGCACGACATCCTGCGGGTGACGTTTGACTTGTACGTCATCGGGTCGTGGGACGGCGAGAGCACGTTAAACGGACCAGATTACTTCCAAGTTCAAGGCGGAGCGTTTCTTGCCACGTTCAGCAATCATGCTCCGACAGCTGGTTTTGGAGCTGGCGAGCAGAGCTTTCCGACGCCTGGCAGTCCGGCCCAGACCGGTGCGGCGGCAGCAGGGACGCTTGGTTACCCGCTCGTCGGCGAGGCGGTGGTCGGTGATACGATTTACCACCTTAGCGTGGAGTTTCCACACGCCGGTGGCAGTCTTGCGCTTTCCTTCGAGGCGGGTCTGCAACAAGCCCTGAGCGATGAAAGCTGGGGGCTCGACAACGTCCAGGTGACGGTGGAGCGGGCGCCGAACTTCAACGGTACGTGCCCGGCGGCGATTGACGCGGGGGCGGTGCCGTTTGGCGGCACGTTCCTCCTGTTGTGAACGGCGACGAGAAGCCGCCTGAATTTGGCGAAGAGCGCAAGGGAGCGCCGGATTCGTTCGCCAGAGTGTGAGAGGGAGATTGGTGATCCATCTTCTTGATGGATTTGCTTCGATCTCCTTGTTCTACTTCGCCGG